>NZ_DATJCY010000329.1:0-3528 GCF_035577925.1 Gelidibacter sp.
ATGACAAAAAAAAAAAGAACAAATGCCCCGAGTCTACTGCATATCTTTTAATTAATGATACATCAACAGCCCATTTTTTATTTGCGCTGGTTTTGTATAAGGATGTTCCTTTTCTTGATGCTCTCCCATAATATGAAATACTGTCCAACCATTTGCTTTAAGTTGATCGGCTATCATTGATCGATGACACCGCCACCAAACTGCTTCAGAACACATAATTGCACATTTTTTTTGCAATGCCAAGGCTTCCAGTTGGACCATTGCTTCCTTAAACTCAGGCGTTTCCATATAATCGGCATAACCTCTAAATGATGGATGTTTCCAGATGATATTTTCCGATTCAGGATGTGCTTTTCTTCTGCCACCCAAAGCTTCAATATGAAGGTATTGGATTTTTTCATCGGGCAAAACCACTTCAAGATTTGCTTTATTGAACTGTGGAAATTTTAAAGATCCCGGAAACCGTCTTACATCAACAAGTTCCTCGATACCATAACTATTGAGCAACCCCAAAAAATCTTCAATTTTTCGGATTGAATGCCCAACGGTCCATATCGTTTTTTGGGTATTCAAAATTCTACATTTTATGATCTATATTTTATGGCTCCATTTTTTTTATATTCTGAATGACTCCCCCATCAACCAAAATATCAGTGCCCGTAATAAACCGTGCACCGTGGCCTGCCAAGAAATGAATAACATCAGCAACATCTTCCGGCTGTCCATTACGCTTTAATGGCGTGGCCTGCTTAATAGCTGCCATGCGTTCAGGGTGTTCCTCTGCGGCTTTTAAAGCCATTGGCGTTTCAATGACTCCGGGAGAAACACTTAAAATCCTTGCCCCTTTTTCGCCCCATTTATCAACATTTTTATGGGTTAATAATTGAACGCCGCGTTTCACGAAATTGTACATCACATCAGAACTATCATGCACAAATTGGCTCACCGTTTCAAAGGAACCTTCTGCCTGCGGATTGGTCAATGCATCATCATATTTATCGTAAGGCGCAACCGTATAAGCCATCATTGAAGACAGCAAAATGGCAACCGAATCCTGGAGGGCAATATCATAAAAGGCATCAATCAATAATTCTGTGGCCACAAGATCAATGGTATATACTTTTTTCAAATCGTTTACCGTGCCACTAACCCCGGCAGTGTGGATCAAGGCTTGCATATCTCCAGCTTTACCGACAAAATCCACTAGACTTTTGATATCAGCCGTTTTTGTAATATCACATGCAATTCCCGATACGTCCAAGCCTTCTTTTTGAAGTGTTGTTACCGCCTCATCAACAAGTTTTTGGGAATAATCCGTAATAACTATGGGTTGATTTTTAAAGGTCCTGGCACAGGCTTGTGCAATGCCACCCATTCCACCCGTAATTACTATTATTTTTTTTCTAACATCCATAAGTATTCTTTTATAAATTGAAATTTTATTTTACATAAACGCTGGTTAAAAATAAGATTTTAACCAGCATTCAAAAAGTGTTTTTATATTTTTTTTAATAACGGGTTACCGCTCCAAAGCCATTAAATTTTTCAAGCTCGCCTTTCGGAAGAAAAACAACATCGCCACCAAAACTCAAATTCATTTCAATCATTTCATCATAAATATCATCGATAACATTTTTATCGGTTCTTTCATCTTCCGATACAAAAACGATTTCATTATTTTCCAAAATAGCAGGCTGGAACAAACCTTGTTCCACAAAAAGAGTCTGTATTTTTCCTTCGGAGATAGCTCTCCAAATCTCGTTGGTATCACTTAGGAATTTATTTTCTGAAACTGCTTTTAGCAATTCCTCTTTTCGATCGTTATTCCTTTTGATATTATGTGCTTCAACAATTTTGGCAGCTTCCTGAACAATGGCATGATCTTTTTCTGCCATTCTGTTTTTATTTAAGAACGACGTAAAAATGCTGTCTTTCTGATCAGCTATTTTCAGGTATTCCGGGTAATTCTCTTCCACGGTGCAAATCAAAACAGGTAACGGATTGTTTTTTCTAATACGATTGACTTCTTTATCAACGGTATTAAAAAATTCGGCAATCAGATTGGATTTTCTTGATGCTATTGCCGCTTCGGATTTATTTTTTGTGAAAAACTGTTTGTTTTCAATTGGGAATGGCGATTTAAATTCCTGGACTACCTGATTGTTGATGGCCTCGATCAACCTGGCTTTTTCCTGGCTCAGCACCAAAATATAATAATGTGCTTCGGCGTGCAACGCCCTTACCAAATCTCTGGTGGCAAACGTATTGTCAATGATAACGCGATCTACCACCGGGATGGACAATCTTGTAAACTCGGCAATATCATCATTTACAAAAAGAATGAGACTGTCTAAATTATGGCTGTGATCTATTTGTCCCGCAAGTCCATGTAATTTTTCAATCAACTTGGTTGCATCACGTTTTGTGGTATCAGCCAGCAATCTTGTCTCCACTTCCTTAATATGGTTTTTAAGGGCCAATTCATCTTTCAAATAATCAGGTTTCGTTCTGTGGGAATTCATAATAATGGTCACACAGTTCTCTGCATTAATGTCCTTAAGTTCTTTTAAAGTTGGTTTCATATTTTTAAATTTCAAACGGGTTAATAAATACTTTAATCAAAATGTGTTTAGTTGAAATAGACGGCCTCAAATACCGCTAGAGGTGCCCTTCTTCCAACATTTAACGAAAGCACATCGCCATTGATGGCGTAATTGTCGGCAAGCTCAAATATTTTCAAAAAATCGGATTCATTAACATCAACATCCGGGCACATCATCAATGTGGTTGCCATTTTGTTAAAACGGATTCGGTTTCCTTCTTGCAAAGTATAAGATCCCGTAATATTATTACAACCGGCAAATCCAACAACTCTGTTATCATCATTCTTCAACATAAAGTAAATGTCACGAGTTTGGTTTTCACTCATTTTAACTTCTTTTCCTTCCAAAGTTTTTAACTTCCAATATTTTTCTACTATCGGAGCATTAGCTTCTTCTTTGGCAAAAACAGCCAAAGGTGCTCTTCGCGCTTTGTTCAACGATAACTTTCCGTCAGCAATGGTAAAATTGTCAGCTGTTTCAAAAACACTTAATATTTCAGATTCATTGATATCTGAATCTGGACAAGCCATACGGGTTGAAGCCATTTGTGAGAAAGAAATTTTTGTGCCTTCCAATTTATACGTTCCCATAAAGGTATTACAACCGGAATAACCATTCACACGATTATCCTTTGAATTGAGCGTAAAATAAATAGCTTTACCACGATTATTGGTAGTAGACATGTCTTTTCCTTCCAATGTAGAAATGACCCACTTTACATCTTCAACAGATTGGTTCTTGGTGTTTTCCATAAGTTTTGAATTGTCATCGGTTGCAGTTGAACCGACTTGTTTACTTGAGTTACAGCCCATAATTGTCAATGCGATAAGCGCTACGGTTGTTAACTTAATTTTCATAGATTCTTTTTTTAATTTTTAATTTTGTTTTTCTATTTGCAATTTTCAATGACATAAATTTAACCAAA
>NZ_DATJCY010000330.1:0-3718 GCF_035577925.1 Gelidibacter sp.
CATCACCAGGATAGCTACTGTACGAGCCAGGATCATAACCATAATTGGTAATTAAATGTTGTTTTACGCGTTCCATATCAGCAATGCTGGTACGTGAAATGGATTGATCAAGATCCCAATTACCATCTTCTGAAGGTCTCCAGTTCACAACTTGCCCTGGACGTTTTTCGGTTTCGCCGTTAACAAAAAAGAATAATTTATTTTTAATGATCGGCCCGCCCAATGTCATTCCATAAATGGTTTTTGACTGATCGTCTCTATCACCAAACTGCACATCGCCTATACGATTACCGCGCATGTCTTGGTTATTGAAATAAGTATATGCCGACCCTTTAAATCTGTTAGTCCCAGATTTTGTAATAGCGTTGATACCACCACCAATAAAGTTGGTTTGACGTACATCAAAAGGTGCAATAACCACCTGAACTTCTTCAATAGCATCTAATGAAATTGGACTTCCACCAGCAGGTAGGTTAGAACTCAACCCGAAGTTATTGTTAAAATTAGTACCATCTACTGTAAAGTTAGTAGAACGACCATCACCTCCGGCAAGACTCATACCATTAGAGTAAGGAGATATCTTTGCAATATCAGTAATACTTCTGTTAATACTTGGTAAAGCTGTCATTTGCTCATTGGAAATGTTGGTTGCTGCACCGGTCTTCTCAGTTGAAAACTTGGTCCTCTTTGCAGAAACCACAACTTGACTTAAAGAAACTGCTTCTTCACTTAACACAACGTCATGAATATAAGCAGCACCCAAACCAATAGTAATGTCACTGGTTGTGTTTGTGCCATATCCTACATAAGATACTGCAACACTGTAAGGACCACCAACACGCATACCCGGCAAGGTGTAACGACCATCGTCATTGGTAATCGTTCCGTAAGTAGTGCCCGATGGTGTGTGGGTAGCAATAACGGTAGCTCCCATAACGGGCCCATCAACATCCGTAACACGACCACTCATACTGGACGAAGTTACTTGAGACATCATGACTGTAGTGCCTAGCAAGGCCACAATCATTAGTAAAAATTGTGTAATTTTTTTCATTTTTAATGTTTAAAAATTAAGTTTTTAAATTTTACGCAAAAATAAACCATTATTATGATTTAATATTACTTAAATGTTAAGATATTTTTAACACTACCAAAATAATAAAATTAACCCTTAAATTATTATTTCTAGAATTAAGTTCTACATAAGTTTTTAACAAAAAATAACTTAAAGTCATGAAAATTTCTAAATAATTCAGCAAACCGAAGTAAAAATATGCAATCTTGTATTTGAGTCAAAATTATTGACCATGAAACCCACACCTTTTAGCTGGCTCGGTTTAGGCCAATAATTCTTTAAATCCAAAAACAAATCCGAGCCTACAATCTTCAAAAGATATCGTGACTATACAGGCACTAACTTGGGATATACAATTATTTAATTTTGAGTAATGGAATATCCCTGTTCGATCGTAGTTTCGTTTTGATATTCAATCGGAATTAAATCCAATTGTGCCCTTAGTGGTTTTATAAACTCACGATAATGCGCATCCAAATGTGCTGGAACAGACTCCGCTGATGGCATTTTCTCAAGAAATGGATCAACTTGTTGGCCATTTTTCCAAAAACGATAACACACGTGTGGTCCGCTGGTATTTCCTGTCATGCCAACATAACCAATAACATCACCCTGTTTGACATACTGGCCTTTTTTAACAGCCTGCCTACTCATATGGAGATACTGAGTGCTATATGTGTCATTGTGCTGGATTTTAACATATTTACCGTTACCTCCCCGTTGTGTAGATTCTATCACTGTACCGTTGGCCGTCGCTAAAATTTCTGTGCCAATTGGTGCCGCAAAATCAGTACCTTTATGAGGTCTAACTGCATAACCATAATAAGCAATTCTTCGGTTGAGATTATAGCGTGATGACACCCGACCGAAATTAACTGGCGCTTTTAAAAATGCACGTTTTAAGCTCTTGGATTTTTCATCAAAAAAATCACCGCGATTACTTAAAGAATCTATAGCATATTTAAAGGCATAAAAATCTTCACCCTTATGTTGAAAGTACGCCGCATCAATCCCTTCCAATCCGGCGTAAATAGAATCTTCAATATAACGTTGTCTGTAGATAATTTTAAACTTATCGCCTTTTTGAAGTTTCCAAAAGTTAATGGTCCATGCATAAATATCAGCCATTTCCCCTATCAATGCCTGTGGTAATCCTTGGGCATCCATAGTAACTGACAAACTGTTATTAATTTCACCAGAAGCTTCTTTTGTGACAATAGTAACGGGCTTTTTTTCTTTATAAGTAACCACCGAATCGGCAAAATGGATGACCACATAATCAATATTATTTTCTTGATAAATAAAACATTGCGGCGTTTGAAGACTGTCTTTTGCAAACAGCATCGTGTATGGTCTTCCTATTTGAAGTTTTCGAATATCATAAGAATCCTTGGCACTTTCTGCAATTTGATAAATTTTTGGATAGGCCAAATTATTGCGCTGCAAAATGGTGCCAAAACTGTCCCCAGATCTAATGGTGTCTCGTTTTACGATATAATCATTCAGATTAAATCCAAATTCCCTAAGCTCTGCAGGTTCGATAAAAGTTTTAATAGGCTCTTGTTCAATATCTTTAACTTCTTGCTTACACGACGTCAACAACAATCCTAATAAAACAACTACGGCGATACTTTTTTGATACATTTAAAAGATTTCAATTTTTATAATTCCGTTCCCCAATTTTCCAATTCACTTTCCGACCAAAGTTGAGGAAAAAATATACGTCTTTGGTATTTTGGATGCATGTATTTTTTCCAATCGCTGCCCCCTGTACCTTCACCACCTTCAGAACCGCTTTCTATATAATGTTTGGCGGCATGATAATGAGCAAATACCCAAGTAATATTGACCGTATAATCATAATGGCGCATTGCTTTTATCAAATCTTCATTTTCTTGGTCTGCTTTAGGCAATTCTTTAAATCTGGTCCATAAGTTCTTCGTATTATGGCTTTCCATAAATCTTAAAAATTCATCTTTATAACGATTTTCAAAATTAACCAGGGTGGTCGATTTTTTTCCCGTTTCATAATTTTTACCGGCAGCTTGCCAATACAAATGTTCAAACGCATGGGTGTAGGGCGTGTTGCGATCTATATCTTTACGGAAACGGTAATCAATAAGATTGATAAGTTCTGTCGAAGCAAATTCAATCAATCGGTATTGTGCACTTTGAAAACCACTGGCTGGGGTCAGCGTATTTCTGAATTTCATATATTGATCCACATCCATTCCATCTCTCATGATATTGAAAGAAGTCGTGAGCATGTCAAAATATCTACTGACGCGCATCAATCGGGAAGCAAAAAATTCAGTAGTAAGCGATGTACTTTCTGAGACTTGTTCTATTTCCCATAAAATCATCTTAAATAAGAGTTCATTAATTTGATGATACCCTATAAAAACCATTTCATCGGGCAATGTGGTACGCTGGACCTGCAAATTTAAAAGGGCATCGGTTTGAATATAATCCCAATAGGTAATGGGTTTACTATAAAGCAATCCTTTTAAATGGGTCTGGGCATCTTGATCTATGGCAGCATATTTTTGCTGCAGCTCTTGTAATATGGGGTCAAAATCTTTTATATTGGACATGGGCTCTAAAATTGAATTTTAAATGGATGTTTAAGACCTTTGAAAGCCT
>NZ_DATJCY010000331.1:0-3527 GCF_035577925.1 Gelidibacter sp.
AGTGGAGTTATACCGACAAAATAAAAGTGAAAATCCGTCAATTATCAGATTCGTATGCCGAAGGACGTTTTATGGATTTACTAAAATCAAAGCAAATCAATACCAAAGCAAATTGGAAATTAGGCAACGAAATTGTGCCAGGAAATACAGGCTCATCCATTGGTAATTCACTTTACGAAAGAGAAGGCTCTATGAACGGATTTGAAGAAAAAGTTGCAATGGAAATCGGAACTTCATCAAATGTTGCATTTTGGCATAGAAACTTAGAACGTGGTAAAGGATTTTACATCAACGGATTCAAAGCCAACCATTACCCTGACTTTATTATGCAGACAAAATCTGGGAAGACGATTTTAATAGAAACCAAAGGCGACCATTTAGATGGTTCAGAGAGTGAAGCGAAATGCCGACTTGGCAACGAATGGGAAAAACAAGCAGGACAGGACTTTGCCTATTTTATGGTATTTGACAAGAAACAAATTGATGGAGCATATACGTTGGATAAAGCAAAAGAATTGATAAGTAAAATGTAATTAAGTTCATTTTAAAATATATTAAAAATGTAAAGAATAGACAAAGACACCTTTCTGCGAAGCTTTAAAGTGCTTTCAAATCAGTCATTTGATTTGTTGCTTGGTGCAGGTGCCTCTATTTCTTCAGGCATTCCTTCAGGAAGTGATTTAGTATGGCATTTTAAAAGAGAGATTTTAAGCAGTAGCGGTAAAATTAATGGCAAAATGTTTCAGGATTGAAAAATTGAAGACAAGTTGTAACAGGTGTGGTTGTTAATCAAAAAATTCAAGTACCATATTACAAAAGAAATCAGTTAGGGCAAACAATGTTTTTCATTAACAAATTTGGCATTAACAATCATAAAGAGAAACTTAAAATAAAAAACAAAAATTACATTTCATATTTACTTGGAAAAATAAATTTTGTACTCAATATGAATCCAGATGATATTGAGTTCAAAAAATATAAATTACAATTAATTGAACTACGAAAAAAACATCCCTTCAGCTAAAGATAGCCGTTGCACAACTTCCATTTTTTGAAAAATAGTTTGGTAAAACCATAAAGACAGACCTCTTTTAAAGTGATTTAAAGAAGGTTTGTTTTTAAAATGAAATTGAAAACCTAAAACTTCAATGGTTTAAAAATGAGTTTTTTAAGTCATAAATGCTGGTTTTTATACAAGTAGTGGTATATTTGAGTTGTGCAGTACGCACATAATATAAGCTGTGGCTTGCTTCTGAGCCTGAAGTGTTTTACAATAAATCAAAGTATTAATGCAAATAGATGCACACTATAAAAACTGGTTAAGGGCAATAAAGCATAAAATAAAATCTGCTCAGCTTAAAGCAGCTGTAACTGTAAATACACAGTTATTAGAATTGTATTGGGATTTGGGAAAAGACATTGCCCAAAAACAAAAAGAAGCCAATTGGGGCGATGCCGTTTTAGAACAATTATCGGTAGATTTAAAGTTAGCTTTTCCTGCCATCAAAGGGTTTTCCAGAAGAAATTTATATGCCATCAAGCAGTGGTATAGTTTTTATGGTAACGGAGCCGAATTTGTGCCACAGCTTGTGGCACAAATTCCGTGGGGACACAACAGGTTGATTATCTCAAAAATAAAAAACACAGAAGAAGCACTGTTTTATTGTAAAGCCACACTACATAATGGCTGGAGCAGAGAACAATTGGAAATAGCCATTAAAAACGACTATTTTGAAACCAAAGGAAAAGCGATCACCAATTTTGCTCAATCATTACCGGCACAACAATCACAATTAGCCATCGAAACATTAAAAAACCCATATAGCTTAGATTTTTTAGGATTAGAAGATGACGCTTTAGAAAAGGAATTGGAAGATGCGATGATGCAGCACCTTACCCAATTTTTAATTGAATTGGGTAAAGGCTTTGCTTTTGTTGGCAGGCAATACAGCATTGCCGTAAGCCAAAATGAATACTTTATAGACCTACTTTTTTATCACCTGCAACTAAGATGTTATATAGCCATTGAATTGAAAACAGGAAAGTTCAAGCCGGAATATGCAGGTAAATTAAATTTTTATTTATCGGCTATTGACAGTCAAATCAAACA
The DNA here is from genome assembly GCF_035577925.1 of Gelidibacter sp. Classification (GTDB taxonomy): domain Bacteria; phylum Bacteroidota; class Bacteroidia; order Flavobacteriales; family Flavobacteriaceae; genus Gelidibacter. Next base: position 2,111 of record NZ_DATJCY010000331.1, read on the forward strand.
TACAGACGACCAGCCGAGTATAGGGCTTATTTTGTGTAAGCACAAAGACAAAATTGAAGCTGAATATGCTTTGAGAGATATACAAAAACCTATTGGAATTAGTGAATATACACTTACACAAGCTTTACCAAAACAATTGAAAAATCAATTACCAACTGTTGAGGAAATAGAAGCACAATTACAAAAAACAGAAAAAAACAGATTTTCCTGAAATTAATACAACCCCATAAACTCGTGAAAAGCGAACTCATTTAAAGCCATTTAAAGGAGGTTTGTTTTTAAGTGAAGTTCTTAAACTGAATGTTTTTAATCCATAATGTGTGCAGTATTATGGAATAAATGATAGCTTTATGTAATTAGAAGTACGTGATATGTTTTACCTGTAAACAACTATTATTCAAAGTGTTTAAAAGGGTGATAAAGAATTTGAAAAATGATTAACTTCGTTAATAAATAAGTTATGGGCAAGTTAAAAAAACTCTGAACTAAATGATATTAACGGAAACTTCTAAAAAAAGGAATTTGATACTAACCATTTTTATGGTGTTTATATTTTTAACCGATCTAATAAGTTCCAAAAGTTTCTTACTTGAAAATAATCTCCAGGAATTAAATAAAACAGAATTAATATTCGGAATACTAAGCATTGTTGATCTGATTTTAATTGTATTTCTGTTCTAATGGAAAAAATGGGCTTTTTGGGCATTAGTTGGAACCAGTCTAATCACACTAACAATTAATTTGAATATAGGAATTGGAGCGATATCTTTTATTGGATTACTGGGAATAATAATAATTTACCTTTTATTACAACTGAAAAAAGATGGAATAAAAGGATGGAACAACTTGGAATAAAACCTGCACACAATAACCAAAGTTTCGTTGCGTCTGTAGGACGTGCAATGAAAACCTTGTTGAACGAGACCGGTTACATTTACTGCTATGGATTTATCGTAGGTTTTCTTTAATGCTTTAATAGTGATCAATATTTCCTTTCTACAGCATGGTCATATTGGTGTTCTTTTCATCATATTAGGTATGTCTTTATTGTTAAATTCTAATTCATTTCCAGCAAATTCCAATCCAAAACTTACATATACTCATTAGCCATGATGCATAGAGCTAAAATTGTCTATTTTGTGCTAAATAATTATACAAATGAAATTCTAATAAAACATTAACATGAAAACAACAACTATTAAAATAAATACGAAAGCAGGGATTATAGTACTTTTTTTCTTATTATTCGGCTTGTCATCCTGTTCCAATGATGGTGATCTAGGACCAGTAGGACCTCAAGGAATTGAAGGAAAGGATGGGCAAGATGGGAAAGATGGAAAGGATGGGAATATCAATGTGGTTTCTTCGGGCTGGGTCACCTTCGATGCAAGTAGATGGACTGAACAATGGTCGTCAG
>NZ_DATJCY010000332.1:0-1753 GCF_035577925.1 Gelidibacter sp.
TCAGTGACCCTGCCGGTGACCAGTAGGTCCTGAGCGGTGAGTGGCAGGGTGAAAATTAGTAAAAGAAGGGTACAGCCAAAAATGCGCCGTAGCCTTGATGTTTTATGATTTTTTATCATAATTTTGTATTGGTTAAAGTGATACATTTATTTTAACTCTTAGCCTGCTCCAATGGTCGTCGAAAACTTGGGAGTGGACTTTTTAGTGCCGTTTTATGGTGTACGGCAATATTTTGTTTGTGTTATTTTCATTTCATAGGCAATAAGTTTTGTTTTTTAGGGAAGATGGGCTACTGCTTATTATCCAAATCTAACAGAGGCAATAGCCCTTTCCCAGAGACTAACATTGATTATTTACTATTTTACGCTATTTATAAAGGGTTACTGTTGTCATACGCATTTTGATTTTAAAATGTTAGTACTTTTTTGTAAAAGCCGTTTTCTGCTCCATATCTTAGGTAAAACCAAGAAACATTTGGAAAACGCTAAGATTGATGCTACTTTTAAGCTGTCGAATTTTAAAATAAGCACCAAACTGGGTTCTTCCAAAAAAGGAACCTGTGGCGGTTTTGAATTTTGTAATGTTTGGACATGGCGCCCTAATATTACAGCATCCTTTACGAGTATGATTTTTTGGAGCCATTTTCTTTTAAGGAATAGTAGTGGTAACTAATGGCTAGAAACAAAAAATCGTTCTCATAATTGAAATTATGGAACGAGTCTTTTATGTTGAATAATATAGGATGTACCCTATCTTCAACTTTTATCGAGGTACTGCTAAGAACCCATGACGAAGCATCCAATAGGGTGAACACCCCATATATTTTGAAATACAAATATACGAGGTTGAACTATCCCTACGGTCTCGCGTCATCATAAAATTTAGCAGTTTTTCGATAACAAGACTCTTTAGTAAAATAGTTTATATCAAGCTAGACATAAACAAATATATAAAACTTAAAAACAATACGCAAACATATATCTAATTAATTATATAAAAGCGACCAATATTTCAAATATGAATAATACTAATAACAGAAAGGGTAGGTTAAAATCTCCCAAATATAGAATTTTGATAGGCGCTGATTTACGTGAATTTAGGCAGAAATCGGGTTATTCATTAAGTGATGTTTCTGATATGACCGGTATACCTATAAATACAGTTATTGAGATGGAGCAGGGGGTAACTATCAATATTGATTACTATTTTGAATTTGCCAAAGCTGTAAGTTATCCATTTAGAACCTTACATAGTCTGAAAATTCCTTTGAAACCTGCTTATGAGCTATCTCAAGAAAAGAAAGCAAGAACTTTTTTAACGAGAAAGATAAGAAAAATCATTAACAATGAAGGCTTTTTGGGTGAAGGTAAAACAGTTGATGAGATAATAGATGAACTTGTCAGATTAAACTTGATTGAGCGTGAAAAAACTTCTTCAAAAGAGGTTTCTGGTGTGATGAGAAATTTAATTGAGGATAATACGGTTGAAGTTAAAGCTAAAATAAAAAGGAAAAATATTTATGTGAGATTTGATGGATAATCTGGCTATTGAGGTTTAAACTTGAGAAAAGAGAATTAACGGGCATCTTGATATCCACATCCCAGTTATTGAAATAAGTAATTTATTTTTTAAACTGGTTATTAAAAAAATAAATAGTAATGTTCAGGAAGAAGAAGGATAAACGATATAATAATTAGAGGGTGTACCGCAAACTGTGTCACAAAATTAATTTTATCATTTAAAAATGTAAATT
>NZ_DATJCY010000333.1:0-11729 GCF_035577925.1 Gelidibacter sp.
CCTTGCAGGTCAGTTTTAGAAACCTTGCAGGTCAGTTTTAGAAACCTTGCAGGTCAGTTTTAGAAACCTTGCAGGTCACCAAAAACTCAAAAAGTTCTATATCCTGAGGTTTTCCATTCAAAGTCATAAATTCATTTTTTAATGTTTTTTTCCATCTAAAACCCGATTTTAAAGCGACGTTCACACTCGATGCATTGGTTTTGAGAGTAAGAATTTCAAGTGATTTTAAACCTAAAGTTTCAATGGCATAAATAGTAGTTTGTTTTATGGCTTCGGTCATCATGCCTTTTCCTTTGAAGCGTTTGCCAATGCAATATGCAAATTCGCCTTTCATGATTTTCCAATCCAAATTTTTTAAGACAATCATTCCAATAATATCTCTGCTGAGCTGATCGTTGATGACAAATACAAAGGTTTTCTTTTTTTTTGCAGCTTTGATTTGTCGTGAAATATAGTTTTTTGTGCCTTCCAAAGTTGAGTTTTCTTCTAATGTTGTCGGAAGGTGATCAATAAAACGCTCGGTATTGCAAACCAATAGTTTGTTGAGCTGCAGGGCATCTTTTTGCTGTAATAACGAAATAGTAAAATGCTCTGAATTATAGATCATGAGGTACTAATTTGTTTTGATTTTTAAGTAAAGTCACGGTTTCGGTAGATGCTGCAGTGACCGATAATGGCAAAACTAAAATGATTCCGATAATGGGAATCAATAAAAACAGCATAAACACAATTCCGTTTCCAATGGCTATACCACGGTGTTGTTTTACAAATTTAATACTTTCATGATATTTAAAATGACGTTCTAAAGTATAATCCATATTCCCGAAGCCAGCATAATAAGCTTGCACTAAAAATAATAATATTGAAGCGCCAATACCAATAACCGGAATAAAACTTAGTAATAGGATGGGAATTGTTAATGCGATTTCCATCAATAAATTTCTTACGTTAATGCGGATCCCTCGCCATAATTGCTCAGTAAATGAGGTTTTCCGATGATGATCTTTTGGGGCACCTGATAGGTGGTTTTCGATTTTTTCTGAAACCGGACTCATAAAAGGTGCTGACAATGCCATAACAATATGCTTGTAAAGTATAAATCCTAAAACAAGTATGATAATGCCGCTTAAAATTTCACTGATTAAGAAAAAGGTGTCTTTTCCCCATTGCCAAATCCAAAGTTTTGAAGTGTAGTATGCAAAATTATCTGCAAAGGTGTAAGCCGCTAAAATAATGGATGATGCTGTTAAAAAGCTGATGAGCATCGGCACGCCAAAATACTTCCAAAGTCCGAGTTTGGAAATCAATTTGAATGTTCCAGCGTAGGCTTTGATGCCTTTGAGAATATTTTTAATCATCCTATCCCTAACCCTTTCCTAAAGAAAGGGATTTAATTGTGACGTATTTGAGTTTCTTTAATACGATCTTTAAGGTTAATAATAGGCTCAGGGTCTTGGGTTAAGCTAAAGGCTTTAAACAATTCCACGACAATTCCTTCCCTTTGTGAAGGTTAGGATGGGATTTCATATTCCTTTACCGCATCAATAAATGCTTTGGCATTATCCAACGGAATATTAGGTAAAATCCCATGGCCTAAATTTACGATATATCTGTCCTTACCGAATTCATTGATCATTTGAGTTACCATTTTCTTGATTTCGGCAGGTGGTGAAAATAGTCTAGAAGGATCAAAATTACCTTGCAAGGTGATTTTACCTCCGGTTAGATAACGAGCATTTTGTGGAGAACAAGTCCAGTCAATACCAAGTGCCGAAGCATTTGATCTTGCCATATCGCCCAATGCAAACCAACAGCCTTTTCCAAAGGCAATAACCGGCGCATGATCTTTTAATGCTTCAATGATTTGGTTGATATATTGCCATGAAAACTCGGTGTAATCGGTTGGAGACAACATGCCTCCCCAAGAGTCAAAAATTTGGACGGCATCACATCCTGCAGCAACTTTTGCCTGCAAATAGGCAATGGTTGTATCAGTGATTTTTTGTAATAATTGATGCGCTGCTATCGGATTCGTAAAGCAAAATTGTTTGGCTTTGTCAAAGTTTTTGCTGCCTTGCCCTTGAACGCAATAGCATAAAATGGTCCAAGGTGATCCGGCAAAACCAATCAATGGTACCTCGTTATTTAATAACTCTTTGGTTGCTTTAATGGCTTGCATCACATAATCCAATTCAACCGTTACATCTGGTACAATCACATTGTCCACATCTTTTTGGGTGCGCACCGGATTGGGAAGATAAGGTCCAAAATCAGGTTTCATTTCTACTTCAATATTCATGGCTTGTGGAACCACTAGAATATCACTAAATAAAATCGCGGCATCCATACCGTAACGACGTATAGGTTGTACGGTGATTTCACTGGCCAATTCCGGCATTCTGCAACGTGTAAAAAAGTCGTATTTTTTTCTTATCTCCATAAATTCCGGGAGATATCGCCCAGCTTGACGCATCATCCAAACCGGTGGTCTCGTAACAGTTTCTCCTTTTAAGGCTCTTAAGTATAAATCGTTTTTTATCATGTTTTGAAGTCCTGTTTGGCAGGAAATTATTTGTTTTGAATTTATCTCTTTGTTGAAATTATATGTTTTTTATACAATCTGTCTTGTTCAGCCTTGAATACCTGATTCTTTTCATGATGCGTAATGTTCATTGACCAAATCAATCACACTTTCTACCGTTGGTATTTTGGCGATTCTCACATCTTCAAAATATTTTTCAGCTTCAGTTGCCGTAGTTTCGCCAATGCAATAGGCTATTTTTCCTTCGGCGGTATTGTTTATCATATAGCTTTCAACGGTTGAAGGGCTATAAAACATAATGCCTTCAACATTTGGATCGATTTTTTTAGAATCAAGAATGGTTTTGTAAGCTTCTACTTCGTTAACTTTAATGTGGTTTTTTTCTAAAGTGGAGGAAAGCTCATCCAAGCGGATATCACTACAAAAATGGGTCACTTCAGTACCATCAATATAGTCAACTAAATAGGCAGCGAGGTCTTTGGCATAATTTTCAGAATGTTTGACCTTTCCGATCTTTTTTTCTATTAGACGTTTGGTTCGGCGTCCAACGCAGTAGATGTTTTTAAATTGCAATTCTTCTTTAGGAACACTTGATACTATCGATTCGACCGCGTTTTGACTGGTAATTATGACGTTGTCAATCTTCGATTTTAAGATAGGTTTGGAGATTCTATTAAAGCTGATTTTCAAAAAGTCCGTGCTGTCTGCCTGAACATTTTTAAAACGCAAATATTGTTCCTTGCTCAAATTTCTTGTCGAAAATACCTGTGCTTTTTTATCAACATGATTCAATTCGTTCATTAAAAGTTGACCGCCACGTTCTAAAATATAATCGGCTGCATATTGTGCAATTTGATGATGATTGCCCAGCTTTTCTTTACGGGTGACTTCAATTTTTTTACTGCCGTCCAAGTTTAATAAAATCCCTTGAAATGAGACTTCTTCATTTTTAACAAACGCTAAAGCACCAATTGGAGCCGAGCAGCCGCCTTCAAGAAGATTCAAAAACTTACGTTCAATAGTGGTGCATATTTCGGTTTCCTCATGATTTATTTCACGACAGATGTTAAGCATATCTTCATCGTCCGCACGTGCTGTAACCATGATGGCGCCTTGTCCTGGAGCGGGAACCATCCAATCGAGGTTGATGGCGTTTTCTGGTCGTAAGCCAATTCTGCCAATTCCTGCTGCGGCAAATATGGCGGCATTCCAATCATTTTCTTCAAGTTTTTGAAGTCGTGTATTGACATTGCCACGCAGTCCAACAACGGTATGGGTTGGGTAACGGTTAAGCCATTGTGATTTTCGCCTTAAACTTCCTGTGGCAATAACTGCTTTTTTTTGCGATAAAAACTCTTCGTTATTTTTAAAAACAAGGGTGTCTCTAACGTTACCACGTTTTATAACGGCTGCTTGAACGATGCCTTCTGGCAAGATTGTAGGCACATCTTTTAAGGAATGTACGGCAATATCAATTTCGTTATTGAGCATGGCTTCATCCAATATTCGGGTAAAAACACCAACAATGCCAAGTTGATAAATAGGTTTGTCGAGACGCATATCGCCAGTCGATTTTACAGGAACCAATTGGGTTTTATGTCCCAAATGTTCAAGTTGTTGTTGTACGGTTTTGGCTTGCCATAGCGCTAATTCGCTATCGCGCGTTCCGATTCTAATAAGTTTAGACATGTGATGGAGATTCTAATTGAAACACTCTTCGGATGAGTTCAATGCTATCATCGGTTGACATGTTATCATTTTTAAGATGATATGCAAAGTGGTTCGTTATTTTTTGGATGATGTTATTGCTGATCAATTCGGCTTGTGCCTCGTTAAAATCCGCGCATTTTTTACGTTGGGTTTCCAATTCTGCATTTTTTAAATCGAGCAATTTATGCTTTAATGCGTTAATGGTTGGTGCAAATTTTCGAGTTTCCAGCCAGCTGTTAAAATCCAGTTTTACTTCTTCTAAAATTTGCTCCGCCAAAGGTATAAATTCTTTTCTGCGTTCTAACGTATCATCTGTAGTTTGTGCTAAATCATCCAAATGTGCCAAGGTGACATTTGGTAAATCTATAACGTTTGGGTTCACGTTTCTTGGGATCGATAAATCCAAAATCAATAGTGGTTTTTCGGATGGAATCAAATCCTTGGTTACCGTTGGTTTCAGGGCACCGGTTGCGACAATCAAGATATCCGAGTTGTTGATTTCTTCTTGAAGATTGGCATAATCTTTAACCAGAAGATTAAATTTACCGGCTATTGATTCGGCTTTTGTTTTGGTACGGTTAATTAAAGTAATATGCTCGTTTTTGGTGTGTTTTACTAAGTTTTCACAGGTGTTTCTTCCTATCTTACCAAGACCAAACAACAAAATGTTTTTTTCTGAAACGTTTTCAATCGCATTTAAAATATATTGAACCGAAGCAAAAGACACAGAAGTAGCTCCCGACGAAATCTCGGTTTCGGTTTTAATGCGTTTACTGGCCTGAATGACCGCGTTCAATAAACGTTCGGTATAAGTGTTTAATAATCCTAACTTTTTTGAAGCTCTAGCGCTTGTTTTTAGTTGACCGATAATCTCAAAATCGCCCAAAATCTGGCTGTCAAGACCCGACCCTACTCTAAAGATGTGAGCAACGGCATCATGGTTTTTTAAGATGTATGCAACATGCTGAAACTCTTCAATAGTACCTTGAACGTTATCGCAAAGTAGTTTGATAAGTTGATAAGGGTGCTCGGCAAAACCGTAGAGTTCCGTTCTATTGCAAGTGGAGGTTACAATAAGGCTTTCTATACCTATTTCTTTGGCCTGTTTTAAAATATTGAGCTTAGAAATATCATCCAAACTAAAACGACCTCTGATGTTGGCATCGGCCTTTTTGTAACTCAATCCAATGGCATAAAAATAAGTTGCTTTTGACATATTGTAGAAATCCGTAAGGTTTTAGGAAGTTGAAATAGCAAAAGTATAAAGGCAGGATGAATATTAAACAACGCTTAAAGGACTATTAGTATCGTTAGGTGTTTTTAAGTGTTTTATGCTGTTATAAAATAATAAATGTTATACTTTTGCAGTATTAGCAATGCTTTTTACAGTTATTGTTTAGAACGAATCTAAATAAAAGATATAGAATTTAAAGATAATGGAATTAGAAAATGTCGCTAAAGGTTCTTTTCAAGAGACCCAAATCGATCCCAATTTTTTGATCTTAATCTATCAAAATGATAGTGCGTCTACCACCATTGTAGAGCGGGAAATTGACAGTAGTTTTATTCAGTTTCACTTTTGTTTGAAGGGTGGCGGGAAGTTTATTTTTAATAAGGGGCGCTATGCTTTGGATATTTTGGAAGAGAATTCCTTGCTGCTTTATAACCCACAGCAAAATTTGCCAATCCACTTAGAAATGCAGCCCAATGCAACATTGGTTTCAATTTTAATTTCCATTAAAAAGTTGCATGCTTTATTTTCTCAGGAGGCCGATTATATTACCTTTCTGAGTGGTGAAAACAAGGATAAAAAATATTATCAAGACAGTAAGATATCGCCATCAATAGCCATTGTTTTGACTCAATTACTGAATTATAACTTAAATGCCTCTATCAAAAATCTTTATTTCAAAGGAAAAGCCTATGAATTATTGAGTTTATATCTGAACCGAAATGAGGATGCCGATATTGAACAATGTCCATTTTTGGTAGACGAATCTAATGTGATCAAAATCAGGAATGCCAAGGATATCGTGATTGCCAGAATGACCGACCCACCAACGTTGCAAGAACTTTCGGAAGAGATTGGACTGAACCTAAAAAAACTTAAGGAGGGTTTTAAACAGATTTATGGCGATTCGGTATTCAGTTTTTTATTTGATTATAAAATGGAAGTCGCACGTAAACTATTAGAATCTGGTGATCATAATGTCAATGAAGTGGGCGCAAAAGTAGGATATAGCTCATCGAGCCATTTTATTTCGGCCTTTAAAAAGAAATATGGCACAACGCCAAAAAAATATATTCAATCTGTGGGCTAGATGTACAAAATTGAAAACATGGATTCAAAAATTTAAAATTAAATAGTAGGATTCTCGTTCCCAAAATCTATTGGGATCAGAATTTCTAAATTAATTGAAGTTTAATAAAAAAATAGATTCCTGCCTAGTGGGAATAAGATATGAAAAAAGGAGTATTACTTGTCAATTTAGGTTCGCCCGAAAGCCCTGAACCAAAAGATCTTAAGCCATATTTAAGTGAATTTTTAATGGATGAACGGGTTATTGACGTTCCGCTATGGGCACGAACCATTATCGTAAAAGGAATTATTTTAAATACGCGTCCTAAAGCATCTGCCGAAGCGTACAAAAAAATATGGTGGCCCGAAGGTTCGCCGTTAATTGTCATTTCAGAACGGCTTCAACAAAAAATACAAAAAAATACGCCACTACCAGTTGCTTTGGCCATGCGATATGGAAGTATGACTATTAAAAAAGGTCTTCAGGAGTTGGTGGATAAAGGTGTAGAGGAGGTGTTTTTGATGCCCTTATATCCACAATTTGCCATGGCAACGACAGAAACTATTTTGGTTTTGGCGGAAGAAATAAGAAAAGAACACTTCCCCAATCTTAAAATATCAGATTTGAAAGCTTTTTATAATCGCGAAGATTATATTGATGTGCTTTCCAATTCTATTGAAAAACATTTGAAGGACAATCCTTTTGAGCATTTGTTGTTTTCTTATCATGGTGTTCCAGAGCGTCATATCCGCAAACGCGACATTACAAAATCGCATTGCAAAATTGATAAAAGCTGTTGTGTAACAGCGTCTCCTGCACACGAGTTTTGCTACCGTCACCAATGTTTGGAAGTGACGCGGTTGGTGGCTGAAAAGCTCAATTTGAAAGAAGGCACCTATTCTACATCATTCCAATCACGATTAGGATTTGATCCATGGTTAAAACCTGCCACAGATTTGACCATTGAGCGTCTGGGAAAACAAGGTATAAAAAACATGGCGGTTGTGACGCCGGCATTTGTAAGTGACTGTTTAGAAACTTTAGAAGAGATTGCCATGGAAGGCCAGGATATTTTTCATGAAATGGGCGGGCAAAAATTTTCTACTGTACCTTGTTTAAATGATGATGAGCCTTTTGTAAACTTACTGTCCAAGTGGATTAATGAGTGGAATAATGCGCCATCTAACGCTTAGGTAATGACAAAAACTTTTTCCCAAGAATTAGGAACACAACGCATTAGTAAACTTCTTATAAAGCAAGCGGTTCCTGCTTCAATTGGAATATTGGTGATGTCGCTTAATGTTTTGGTCGATACTATTTTTGTAGGAAACTGGATTGGTTCAACAGCTATTGCCGCAATCAATGTGGTGCTACCGGTCTCTTTTTTTATTGCTGCTTTGGGTATGGCAATTGGTATTGGTGGGTCGTCCATTATTTCGAGGGCATTGGGTGCTAATGATCATGTCAAGGCACTAAATACCTTTGGCAACCAGATTACTTTAACTTTAGTGGTGACACTCTCTATGGTTGCTGTAGGATTGCTTTTTGTCGATTCTATTATCGATTCTTTTGGAGGAAAAGGTGCCATTTTTGAGCCTGCAAAAATATATTATAAAATTGTGCTTTATGGCATTCCGCTTTTGGCACTTTGTATGATGTCCAATACCGTCATCCGTGCCGAAGGCAAACCCAAATTTGCCATGTATGCCATGATGATCCCATCGGTAAGCAACTTGATAATGGATTATATTTTTATTAATCTTTTGGATTTTGGAATGGCCGGAGCGGCTTGGGCTACAACATTATCTTATGTGCTTTGTCTAGGATTCATTATTTGGTTTTTTGCTTCCAATATATCGGAGCTAAAGATTAATCTTGCACATTTAGGTCTTAATTTTTCGATAGTAAAAGAAATTAGTTCTTTAGGTTTTGTTACTCTAGCACGACAAGCGGTTGTAAGTATCACTTACCTTTTTATGAATAATATTTTGTTTGACCTTGGTGGTGAAACCTCCGTAACTTCTTATGCCATTGCCGGTAGAATGTTGATGTTTGCTATGTTTCCGGTGCTTGGTGTTACACAAGGTTTTTTGCCAATTGCAGGTTTCAATTATGGTGCAGGCAATTATCAACGCGTTAGGGAAACACTTAATATCGCTATAAAATATGCTGCTGTTTTAGCCACTTTGGTGTTTATTGCATTGATGATTTTTCCAGAAACCATCATTCGTGTTTTTACAACCGATGCCGATGTTATTCAACAGGCTCCAAATAATATGCGTTGGGTATTTGCCGCAACACCTATTATTGCTTGGCAACTTATAGGTGCCGCTTATTTTCAGGCCATAGGAAAAGCGAGACCAGCATTATTATTGACTTTGACCCGGCAAGGTTTCTTTTTTATTCCGCTGATTTTGATATTGCCAAAGTTTTTTGGTGAATTTGGTGTGTGGATTTCTTTTCCCATTTCCGATGTTTTAGCAACTGTCGTTACTGCCTACTTTTTGAATCGGGAAGTTAAAAAACATTTAATTCCTAAAAATATTTAATTGATTAGTTATGGATTATTATAATTACATAAAATCTTTCCACCTTATTTTTGTGATTACTTGGTTTGCAGGCTTATTTTACATTCCACGATTGTTTGTGTATCAGATAGAAGCGTTTCATAAACCTTCGCCAGAAAAGGATATTTTAGGTAAACAACTGAAAATCATGGCTAATAGATTATGGACCATTATTACTTGGCCTTCGGCAATATTGGCGGTTTTATTTGCCATTTGGCTACTCGTTTTACAACCCGAATGGTTGCAACAAGGTTGGATGCATGTTAAATTAGTTTTTGTGGGATTATTAATTTTTTATCATCTAAAAACCCATCAATATTATAAACAATTGCAGCGTGATGAAGTGAGAAAAACTTCAAATTTTATGAGGTTATGGAATGAAGGTGCCACTTTTATTTTATTTTCTGTGGTTTTTTTAGTGATTCTTAAAAATTCGATCAACTGGGTTTTTGGTGTGATTGGACTTTTGATTCTTGGTGTATTATTGATGTTAGGCTTTAAAATTTACAAGAACATTCGTCAAAAATCGTCCGATGACTAAGATGTTGTTCGTTTTATGATTGCTATTCTAAAAATTGACTGAAAAGTTTTTTTGGTGCGATAATTGCTATCTTTAGCCAACTATATTTCCTTAAATGAAACTCAGACGATTTTCCTTACGCGTTCGTATTTTTCTATCGATGATTTTGCTCGTACTCATCGCCTCGGTTTTAATTGCAGCGGTTACCATTTACCAGTATAATCAAGAAGCCCAAGCCTATCATCGCGATCGGTTGGAGCGCAAGGAAGAGAACATCAAACGTCATATCGATTTTGTAATTCGTGGTACAACTTGGGAAGTCATTACCGAAAAGGTCCGATTGATCTTAAAGGATAAGGATGAGATTTATAAAATTGCAGATATCCATCAAAGTCAGATCGATGTTTATGATCTGGAAGGTGGTTTGATCATATCATCAAAATCAAGTATTGAAGGTGATGCAACTACTGAGTGTTTATCTGCCAATATTTTGAATGCTTTATCCAATACTGCCGAACATCGTTTTGTTGAAAAAACCATTTTTAACCATCAAACTTACCAATCGTCCTACACTTATATTAATGATCATAAGTTTAAGCCTATTGCGATTTTAAAATTGCCTTATCTCGAAAATGATGAGTTTTTAAATAAAGAATTGAATGAGTTTTTAGAGCGTTTGGGCTATGCTTATTTCTTTATGTTGATATTGGCCATTATGCTGGCTTATTTCTTGTCAAAATACATTACAAAATCATTAAATACCATTAGCGAAAAAATAAAAGCAACGCGTTTGGAAAAACGCAACAAACGGATTGAAATAGAATCTTCAAGTGAAGAAATTGCCACCTTGGTAAGGTCTTATAATAGCATGATTGACGAGCTGGAGGAAAGCGCCGTGAAGTTGGCAACTTCCGAACGCGAGCAAGCCTGGCGTGAAATGGCAAAACAAGTGGCTCACGAAATTAAAAACCCTTTGACGCCAATGCGATTAAGTGTTCAAAGTTTTCAAAGAAAATTTGATCATGCCGATCCTGATGTGTATCAAAAACTTGACGAGTACAGTAAAACACTCATTCAGCAGATTGACACGATGAGTTCTATAGCTTCTGCATTTTCGAATTTTGCAAAAATGCCGGCACAGCAAAACGAAACGCTTAATGTAGTTGAGATTGTGAAGTTAGCACTTGATATTTTTAGCGAAGATTATATTGTTTTTGTAGCTGATGAAAAGGAAATCATTTCCAAACTGGACCGTACACAATTAATTAGGGTCGTGACCAATTTGGTTAAAAATGCCACACAAGCTATTGTTGACCGGAAAGATCCAAAAGTGGTGGTCAGCGTTATGTCTGAGCAAGATATGGTGAAAATAACCGTTTCCGATAATGGAAAAGGGATTTCAGAAGAGAATATTCCGAGAATTTTCGAACCCAAGTTTACCACCAAATCCAGCGGTATGGGTTTAGGTTTGGCAATGGTCAAAAATATTGTGGAAACTTACAGCGGAACAATTACCTTTACCTCACAGAAGGGAAGAGGGACCATTTTTACGGTTATTTTTCCAAAAGAATAATCGCAAAACCTAGAAAATTATTAACCAGAATTCTCGTCTTTTTTAATACGGACGGAATTTGTAAAATAGAGTTATTATGTCTTACGAAAACATTTTATCCCAATCCAATAACGGGATTACAACGATCACGATTAATCGACCAACCAAGTTAAATGCTTTGAATAAAGCGACCATTAATGAACTTAATCAAGCGTTAAAAGTTGCTAATAAGGATAAAAACACCAAAGTGATCATCGTTACCGGAAGTGGTGAAAAAGCATTTGTAGCGGGTGCAGATATTAGTGAGTTTGCAGATTTTGATGTTGAGGAAGGATCAAAGTTAGCGGCCAAAGGCCAAGAGCTGTTGTTTGATTATATTGAAAATTTAGCAACACCGGTCATTGCGGCGGTTAATGGATTTGCACTTGGCGGCGGATTGGAATTGGCCATGGCCTGTCATTTCAGGATTGCCAGCGATAATGCCAAAATGGGATTGCCAGAAACTTCCTTAGGAGTTATTCCTGGTTATGGCGGTACG
>NZ_DATJCY010000334.1:0-17196 GCF_035577925.1 Gelidibacter sp.
CGGGGCTCACCTCTTACCATTCCGAACAGAGAAGTTAAGCCCGTTTGCGCCGATGGTACTGCACCAGTGGGAGAGTAGGACATCGCCTTTCTTGGAGAGTCCCCAACAGAAATGTTGGGGACTTTTTTGTTTTGTGGAAAATTGAATGACGACTGAGATTAATTATCCAAACAAATAAAAATTGTACTCTAAAGCTTCAATTACAAAGTTTATTTCTTATTAAAAACTAAGCTTGTCACTTGTTACTGTTTTAAAAATGTTATATCTTATGTTTTTGAGCAGTAATGTGCAATGAGGTAAAGATATACTGGACGTAAAATAATAATAAACTGTTATACTTGTTTGACTAGGTTAGTCTTTTGTAAAAGGAATTTATTTTAGAAAATAGATTTAAGTACCGTGTTTAAACCTTTAAAACAGAGATATACAGCACCGATACCCACAACTATTCCTAAAACAAAGAAAATATAAAACATAAAGGTTTTTGTGTTAAGAAAGGACAAGGTTAATAAATAAGGACATAATGCAAGAAATGGCAAGGCTAGAGCCATTAATTTGACACCTTTCATCAATAATTCTCTATCAGTATGTTCTCTACTCATGATTAATGTTATTTATAGCGCCGCGAACACTTTTATATTTGTCAAGAAGATATTTAGCTTTATTTTCTGATACATCCAATTCTGTCATAATCATATTGATACCTCTATCAACTAATTTATTGTTACTCAATTGCATATCGACCATTTTGTTTCCTTTAACTTTCCCTAATTGGATCATTGTTGCAGTTGAAATCATATTGAGGACTAATTTTTGAGCGGTACCAGCTTTCATTCTTGAGCTTCCAGTTACAAATTCAGGGCCTACAATAACTTCTATAGGATATTGTGCTGTTTGTGACAAAGGACTATTGTGGTTACAAGTGATGCAACCTGTTACTATATTATTTTTATTACACTCATTTAATGCAGCGATAACATAAGGTGTAGTTCCTGATGCGGCTATTCCTATAACCACATCATTGGAAGAGATATTATGAGTTTCTAAATCATTCCAACCTTGTTGTGTTGAATCTTCCGCAAACTCAACCGCATTCCGTATTGCTGTATCACCTCCAGCAATTAAACCAATTACCAATTCTTTGCTAACACCAAAGGTTGGTGGACATTCTGAAGCATCTAAAATACCCATTCTACCACTGATTCCTGCACCGATATAAAACAATCGACCTCCAGACTTAAGTTTTTTAACGACTTGAATAACTAACGCTTCAATTTGTGGCATTGCTTTCTCTACAGCAAAGGCAACAGTTTTGTCTTCTCCATTAATATTAGAAAGTAATTCCGAAACACTCATTTTTTCCAAATGATTATAGAGTGAATCTTGTTCCGTGGTTTTATTAAACTTCATCTGGTAAAAATACAAATTTTTCATTGTTCGATTCTAATGTAATTTGGTAGTTTTGTTTTCAATTGGGAAATAAAATTGATGTATATCTTCAAGAATAAGCTTAAGTTATTAAAAAAACACATGGACTCAAAGATTTTATATACTATTAGTTTTTTTATTAAAAAGGAAGAGCTCCTTACTAAAGGAGCTCTTCGTTATATTAATGTTTTACTTTATTCTAACTAATTAACGTACAACTAAAATAGTTGTTTGGTAAATTATAATTTATTATTCAGAATGGTATTAAATGTTGTACTTGGCCGCATTGCTTTATCAGCTAAAACATTATTTGGCTCATAATAACCATCTAAAGTAACTGGTTTACCTTGTACTTTTATTAATTCTTCATTGATAGTTTGTTCATTAGATTTTAAGGCGTCGTAAAGTGACCTAAATTCTTTTTGTAACTCAACATCTGAAATTTGGTTGGCCAATGCTTCTGCCCAATATAGAGCCAGATAGAAATGGCTTCCTCTATTATCTAATTCACCAGCTTTTCGTAAAGGAGATTTGCCATTATCCAATAATTTACCTGTAGCTTCATCTAAAGTGTCTGCTAGTACTTGAGCTTTGGGATTATCATTAGTTTGTGCCAAATGTTCTAATGAAACAGCTAAGGCTAAAAACTCACCCAATGAATCCCAACGTAAATGGTCTTCTTGGATAAATTGTTCAACATGTTTAGGTGCTGAACCTCCTGCACCGGTTTCAAATAGGCCTCCACCATTCATTAATGGAACAATGGATAACATCTTCGCACTAGTTCCCAATTCCAAGATCGGGAAAAGATCGGTAAGATAGTCACGTAAAACATTTCCTGTTACTGAAATAGTGTCTTCACCATTTTTTATACGTTCTAATGTAAAAGTAGTTGCTTCAATTGGAGACAAAATACGGATATCTAATCCTGAAGTATCATGAGATGGAAGGTATTGATTTACTTTTTTAATCAATTCTGCGTCATGTGCCCTGTTTTTATCTAACCAAAATACTGCTGGCGTTTGTGATGCTTTAGCCCTATTAACGGCCAGTTTTATCCAATCTTGAATAGGTGCATCTTTAACTTGGCACATTCTCCAAATATCTCCTTCCTCAACGGTATGTTCAATAATTGTTTTGCCTTCAGAATTGATTACGACAACTTTTCCGTCTTGTTTTATTTCGAATGTTTTGTCGTGAGAGCCATATTCTTCAGCTTTTTGTGCCATTAAACCAACATTTGGAACTGTTCCCATGGTTGTTGGATCAAAGGCACCGTTCTTTTTACAGAAATCGATGGTAGCTTGATAAATACCAGCATAACTACTATCAGGAATAACTGCCAATGTATCTTCGGGTTGTCCTTGTGCATTCCACATTTTACCCGATGTTCTTATCATTGCTGGCATAGAAGCATCAATGATCACGTCACTTGGTACATGCAGATTGGTAATACCTCTATCAGAATTTACCATGGCCAAAGCAGGACCGTTGGCAATTGCTTGTTCAATAGCCTTTTCAATCTCCAAGCGTTTATCGTCCGCTAGTTCTTTGAGTTCAACATAAAGATTTGCTAAGCCGTTGCTTGCATTGTATCCTATTTGTTTGAATTCCTTGTCGTATTTTTTAAAAACCTCCTTAAAGTACACTTCAACGACATGGCCAAAGATGATAGGATCGGAGATCTTCATCATAGTGGCTTTTAAATGTACAGAAAGAAGTAAGTTTTTTGCTTTCGCCTCAGAAACGGCATTTTCTAAAAATGAAATCAATGCTTTCTTACTCATTACGGAAGCATCGATAATCTCACTATCTAAGATATTTAAATTGTCTTTTAGAACTTCTTCGTTGCCATCGCTTCCAATCCATTTGATGCTGATTTTGTCTGCTTTAGAAAAGGTTAACGATTTTTCGGTATGGAAAAAATCACCTTGAGACATTGTAGCGATTTCAGTTTTTGAATTAGGAGACCATTCACCCATCGAATGTGGGTTTTTCTTGGCATAATTCTTAACTGCTTTTGGAGCGCGTCTATCTGAATTTCCTTCACGAAGTACAGGATTTACGGCACTTCCTTTTATTTTGTCATAGCGCGATTTAATATCTTTTTCTTCATCGGTTTGTACATCATCTGGATAATTAGGAATACCATATCCTTTTGATTGTAATTCAGCAATAGCGGCTTTGAGTTGTGGTTCAGAAGCACTGATGTTTGGTAGCTTTATAATATTGGCTTCTGGCTTTGTAGCAAGTTCTCCCAATTCGGCTAAGACATCAGATACTTTTTGCTCCTCCTTTAAAAAATCTGGAAATGCGGCTAAGATTCGGGCGGCTAAAGAAATATCTTTAGTTGTAATTTCAATGTTTGAAGAGGCCGTAAATGATTTTATGATTGGTAATAGAGAACGCGTCGCCAAGGCAGGCGCTTCGTCGGTTTTTGTATAAATAATTGTCGAGGTTTTTGCCATAAGTACTGTAAATTTAAATTTTAAATATGCGCCCGAAATTAGGCAGTGCAAATATACACAATTGAGATTAGGATATAAAGTTGTAAAGCCACCAATTAATTAATGCTTATTTGGTAATGATGCAATAATCCCAAGACATTTTCTTTTGAGAATTTTGCGTTTGTGATGGTGTTGATTTCGGGATTAATGATGAAATTGTTAGAAGTGCTAAAATCAGAGTTTTTTAAAATTGATTGTCTAAAAACCGTGTTATTAAAAACGCAGTCATCAAATACGGCATTAGTTAAGTCAGTTTCAATAAAATCGACCTGGATAAGATTACATTTATCAAACTTAATTTGTTTAAGTTTTAATTTATAAAATGATGTGAATTGTAACTGGCAGTTTGAAAAATTAAAGGACAATAAAAAAGGGTTGCAATCCTGAAATTGCATGCCGATAAATTTACACTCTATAAAGTTGACTTCTCTAAAAGTAGTGTTTTTAATAATGGCATTACTGAAGTTACAGGTATCAAACTCACATTCTATAAAAATTACGGAAGAGAGATCTGCATCAGAAAAATTACAATTGGTAAAAGTGCAGTTGTCATATTCTGCTCTTTGAAAAGAATTATCAGTATAGTCAATATTGTGAAATTGTTGGGAATCAATAAGTGGTAACATCATAAATTTGGATAAAGATTTGAGGCCGAAAGTTAAGCGGAAACTTCATATAATACAAAAGCCATATCATTGTAGTTAACCTACCTTGACATGGCTTTCTTTGAAATAGTTTTTTAATCTAATTAACATTTCTGCTAAATCAGCCGACTAAAACTCACATTTTACAATCGTCTTTTTTAATCAAAAATTGACTATTTCAATAAGAAACAATGGTAACTTTCAAAATGTATTGACTTGTTACAACACTGTTTCGGTTATTGTTTTTCTTGATGAATTTTCTTTGCCATTTGCTTTCGCAACTTGCAAATCCTAAGACATTGCTTCCTACACTTGGTTTTCACTTTCGTTGTTGCCATCTTCGGAAACTTTCAACCTTACTAGTTTTAGCCTGCTTGAACATGCTGTACTTTTTAAAGTATCATGATTTTTAGTTATTCACGTTTGGAGGTGATATCTTAAAAATCTCGAAAAACAATTATTTTAAAGAACGAATCTCTAAACGATTTCAACTAAATTCAGTTTAGAACTGAAAACCAACCTGAGTATGGTGTTAATCGTTGTACTAAATTACAAAAAAAATATGTATGGTCAACAGAATTTAAGCTTTTAGTTATCAACCTATTGTGAACCGAACTTATTAACAATTGTTCATAAAAAAAGGCTTTGAAAAACTCAAAGCCTTGATTTGTTGTATAGTTAAGAAGTTTAGCCTCTTCTTTCTTTAATTCTTGCTTTTTTACCGGTAAGACCTCTAAAGTAAAAAATACGTGCACGTCTAACTTTACCTTTTTTGTTGACTTCAATTTTTTGAAGTGCAGGCAAGTTGATTGGGAAGATACGTTCTACACCAATTGTTCCCGACATTTTACGGATCGTAAATGTTTCTGAACTACCAGAACCTTTACGTTGTAGTACTACACCTTTAAAAAACTGTGTACGTTTTTTTTCGCCCTCTCTAATTTCGTAATACACTGTGATTGTATCACCAGCACCGAATTGAGGAATTTCTTTTTTTTCTACAAATTCGTCTTGTACAAATTTTACTAAAGAATTCATTTATTATATTTTTTTAGGATTTTTCCAAACCAACATTCACGCAGATCGCCAGAGGTTAATCTGAAATTGGTTGCAAAAGTAATGAATAATTGATAATTAGCAATTAATAATTAAAGTTTTTTTGAGTTGAATGATAGATTAACGATTGATGATTGAAGACGGATGACCGATGATAAAATGATGATAAATTCACAAAACCATGCTATGTCTTATGCCATTTCATCTTATATCAATATTGAATACCGATGACGGAAGGTCGAAAATTGAAGACTGAACACTGATTGCCAACTAAAAACCGATCACTAAATTTAGTCTTCCAATAAATCCGGCCTTCTATTCTGTGTATGCTTATACGCTTCATCTTCGCGCCACTTTTCAATATTGGCAAAATGTCCTGAAAATAAGATCTCCGGTACTTTTAATCCTTTATATTCACGTGGTTTGGTGTAGATGGGCGGTGCCAATAAATTGTCTTGAAATGAATCTGTTAATGCCGAAGTTTCATCACCCAAAACACCTGGGATAAGTCTTATAATTGCATCGCACAGCACTGCAGCACCCAATTCGCCACCTGAAAGTACATAATCGCCAATAGAGATTTCCTTGGTAATTAATAAGTCTCTTACTCGTTGATCTACGCCTTTATAATGTCCACAAAGAATAATAATATTTTCTTTTAATGAAAGTGTGTTGGCCATTTGTTGATTGAGTGTATTTCCGTCGGGCGTCATATAAATGACTTCGTCATAATGTCGTTCCGCTTTTAATTTTGAAATACATTTATCTATCGGCTCAATCATCATTACCATGCCAGCGCCACCACCATATTGCGTATCATCAACAGATTTGTAACGATCGGTCGTGTAGTCTCTTAAATTATGAAAGTGAACTTCGACCAAATTCGCCTCAATAGCTCGTTTTAATATCGAAGCCTCAAAAGGACTTCGTAATAATTCTGGCAAAACTGTAATGATATCTATGCGCATGATTTTAGTATAATTTGCAAAGATGCGAAAAAAAGTTGGCACGTTAATATGGTCAAACCTTCTTAAAATTATTGGAGATTATCTATAAATAAAAAAAATCTGCAATTGTGGTTGCAGATTTTTGAATTTTATTTTATCGTTTTTTGCTTGTTAATTTCGTCTTGCAGCTGACGTCTTACTTTTTGTTCACGTTCAAGTGCCGTACGTCGGTGTTCATCAAACTCTTGTTCGGTTTCCAATAGCGATTTTTTGGCCATTTTGGTGATCGCATTACTGTTTCTGAATTTATAAATGAACAATAACAAGAAAGCGAAAAGTACTCCAATAATGCTCCACATCAAAACATTATAATTGGTTTTGCTCATTTGCAAACCAAAAAGTGCCATATTATCTTTTTCTTCATTGGTTTCGGCCAAAATTAATTTGGTTTCAGAAAGGTTGCGTTTTAAAGTATCAATTTGAGTAGCTTGATTATCGACAATAGACTGTGTATCGACAAGATTTTTTTGGATGGCCTTTAGCGTGTCCATCGTATGGGCTTTTAAGGTGTAAAGCCAAGTCTTTTTAATGACTTTATAATCTTGATAATTATTTGATTTCTGAATGACATATTCAAACTGGCTATCAATGGTTCCCTCGTTTAACGATAGTTTATCGTCATCGTTTGTTTTTTTTTGTTGGGCATTGACAGCGATAAAAAATAAGCAGGATAGTAAAGAAAATGTTAGTGTTTTTAAAGCGTGCATTGGTTTCGTTTTTCTGACGTGATTAAATTTGGAACAAGATAAAAAAATATGTAAAAGTATGCTAATATATTTAAAAGAAATAGCCTCTTTGTAGAGGCTATTCAATATACGATCGAAGTTTCGTTTTAGATGTTTTAAATTCTAATAATATGTAAAACGTCTTACTTTAGATACATATTTGGCCAATCGGATGACTTGATGGCTATACCCATACTCGTTGTCATACCAAACATATAAAACAACGTTTTTGCCGTCTTGTCTTACAATGGTAGCTTTGCTGTCATAAATAGCAGGAGCAGAGCATCCTACAATATCGCTCGACACCAACTCATCGCTCAATTCATACTTTATTTGTTCAACAAGATGGCCTTCCAATGCATATTTCTTCATGATGCTGTTAACGCCTTCTACTGATGTTGGATTTTCCAATTCTAAATTTAGGATGGCCAAAGATCCATTTGGAACAGGTACACGAATGGCATTTGAGGTCAATTTTCCTTCCAATGACGGAAGTGCTTTTGCTACGGCGCTTCCGGCACCGGTTTCGGTAATGACCATATTTAACGCTGCCGCACGGCCACGACGGTATTTGTTATGAAAATTATCAACCAGATTTTGGTCGTTGGTATAGGCATGGATGGTTTCTAAATGGCCATGCTTAATTCCAAATGTATCTTGGATAGCTTTTAATACTGGGGTAATAGCATTAGTTGTGCAGGAAGCGGCTGAGAAAATATCAACAGTATCAGGATTATATTCCAAATGATTGACACCATGCACAATGTTTGGGACACCTTTGCCAGGAGCAGTCAATAATACTTTGCTAACACCTTTGGATTTGAGATGTCTGGCCAAAGCATCAGCATCTCTGAACGCGCCAGTATTGTCTATGACCAAAGCATCATTAATGCCGTATGCAGTATAATCAATATCTTCTGGAGCGTCGGCAGAAATCACATTAACCGTTGTACCATTTATAATTAATGCGCTGTTTTCAATATCGGCAACTACCGTTCCAGAAAAATCGCCATGCACAGAATCATTTCGGAGTAACGACGCTCTTTTTTCTAAAACAACTTGGTCAATTTTTCCACGTGTTACTATAGCTCGCAAACGCAGTTGATTCCCTTTTCCTGTTTTGGTCATTAATTCTCTGGCCAACAATCTACCGATTCTTCCAAAACCATAAAGAACAACGTCTTTAGGGTTTATGATTTCGCTTTTTCTTGCGCCTTTAAGTTTGTCGGCAACAAAGGCTGTGGCATTGGCGTGTTTTTGATCTTCAAATTGGAATTCATAGGTTAATTTTCCAATGTCCAATTTTGCCGGTGGGACATCTAAGGTTTTTATCGCTTGCGCAATTTCTACCGAATCAAAAATTGAAATCGGTTTTTGTACAAATTCACCTGCATATTCATGTAAATTTAAGATTTCACTGACATTCTTGTCAATTAATTGATTTCTGAAAAGTACAAGTTCAATGGATTTGTCATACCAAAGATCACTGATAATTTTAACAAATTCAACTGTTGCTTTTCTGCGATCTGCTTGAAAAGCCAATTCGCTTTCATAAGTTCCGTTCAAACTCATTGTGGTTTAGATTTTAATAGGTCTGCTTTTTAGGCAAACGTGTTGATGTTGTGTTTATTTCCGGTATTTCGGACTGCAAAAGTAATATATTTCAAACGTTTTCGTAAATTTTTACACAAATAAAAAACCCTTTAAAAAACTACGCTTTCAAAGGGTTAGTATTAATGAAAAATTACCTAATAGATTATCTAAAAATATAACTCTCTTTTTGTCCAGAACTATTAATTACTGACATCTTTCTTAATTTTTTATCATCATTACCAAGTTGCTGTTTTAATTTCATTATATCATCTACTGTTTTAATGTGCTGGCCATTTATTTCGGTAATAATATATCCTCTATTAATGCCCAAGTTTTTATAAAGTGCATAATTTTCATTTTTGATAACAACCACGCCATGGTCTATATTATTGTTTTTTTTGATATCGTTCGGAATATTTCTCAACTGCATATCTAGGAAATCAATAGTTGCTATTTCACTCTTGGATAAAGTAACGGGAATTGTTTTTTCAGAACCATTTCTTAATAAGGTCAAGTTGACAACGTCTTCTGGCCGTTTTGTGCTCAAGTATCCGCTTAGGTCAGAAAATTTTGAAATGGTTATATTATCAATTCTTTTTATAATATCGCCTTGCTTTACGCCTGCTTTTTCTGCACCCGAATTTTCTTCAACATCACTCACGTAAAATCCTTGAGTGGTATTGACTTCAAATTTTTCGGCAGAGATACTGTTTAATTCACCGCCTCTAACGCCCAAAATACCGTTTTGTACATTGCCAAACTCCATAATATCTTCAACAACTTTTCTGGCAATATTACTTGGTACAGCAAATGAATAGCCAATATACGAACCAGTTTTTGAAGTTATGGCCGTATTGATACCAATCAATTCACCACGGGTGTTGACCAATGCACCACCTGAATTACCCGAATTGACAGCAGCGTCAGTTTGGATAAACGATTGTTCATTGATGCCCGATAAATCCCTTGATTTTGCACTAATAATTCCAGCAGTAACGGTAGAGTTTAAGTTAAATGGATTTCCAACGGCCAGAACCCATTCGCCAACTTTAGCCTGATCAGAGTTTCCGAAAGTTGCAAACGGCAATTCATTTTCCGCATTAATTTTCAATAATGCGATATCTGTTTTTTCATCGGTACCAATAAGTTCAGCATCATAAACGCGGTTATCATTTAAGGTGATAGAAAGTTGTTGCGAACCATTAATAACGTGGTTATTTGTAATAATATAACCATCAGGTGAAATAATAACACCACTTCCGGTTCCTATTTGAGCACGTTCAGAACTTCTGCCCAAAAACAAATCTTGCAAAGTCATTGGTGTTCTACTTATCGTTGTGTTTTTTACGTGAACAACGGTATGGACGGCATTGGTTGCCACATCAGTAAAATCTGGAGCATTTAAAGTGCCATAATTGGTTACGGGAGTATTGCTGGTATTAAAATAAGGTACGCTAGAGGTCGTAATCGTAGAGTTTGTAATTTGGTTTTCATTTTTTTCAATAAATAAAAGGTAAGCAGAAAGTGTTATGATTCCACCTAATGCTGAAACTAAAACTAGGGATAAAATCTTTTTCATTATAAATATCGTTTAATTAATTAGTTTTGAAATTGTTGCATTGAAAACGCTATTTTTTAACGTTTAAAATTAACTTTTTATTGAACTAAAATTATCCTTTTAACGATTTTTAACGTCAACTTTAACGTGTGATTAACAACATAAAAAGACTTCAAGTTTTCTTATATTTGCCACATCTATGAAACAGACATTTTATAAATATCAAGGTACGGGAAACGACTTTGTAATGATTGATAATCGGCAACTTTTGTTTGATAAAAAAGATGCCAAACATATTGGTTTTTTGTGCAATAGGCGCTTTGGAATAGGAGCAGACGGATTAATATTGTTAGAAAATCATGATACGTTGGATTTTAAAATGGTTTATTTTAACGCCGATGGTAACGAGAGTTCAATGTGTGGAAACGGCGGCCGATGTATTGTTGCTTTTGCCAAGTTTTTGGGAATTATAGAAGATAAAACCAGTTTTGAGGCTATTGATGGTTTACACCATGCAGTGATTGAAGGAGATTTGGTAAAGCTTCAAATGCAAGACGTAGCGTTATTGGAAAAACATGATTCACATATCTATTTAAATACAGGATCGCCACATCATGTACAAATGGAAACTAATTTACCAGAACTTAATGTTAAGGAAGTTGGTGCCAAAATAAGATATGGTGAGCCATATAATGCAAGCGGAAGCAATGTCAATTTCGTATCCAAAGTTTCCGATTCTATTTTTTCTGTCAGAACTTATGAACGTGGTGTTGAAGATGAAACCTTGTCCTGCGGTACCGGTGTAACCGCAGTTGCCTTGGCCATGAACCATGTTGGAGAAACTGATAAAAACCAAATTACTTTACTGGTCGAAGGTGGAGAACTTCAAGTATCTTTTGAAAATGATGGAGAAGGCTATAAAAATATCTGGTTGATAGGCCCGGCAATTCAGGTTTTTAAAGGCGATTTATCATGACGACTTTAAAAGGAAAGCGAATTTATTTGCGCGCACTGGAACCCGAAGATTTGAGTTTTCTTTATAAAATTGAAAATGATGAAACTCTTTGGGAATTGAGCCATACACAAGCACCTTATTCCCAATATATTTTAAAACAATATTTGGAAAATGCCCATCAAGATATTTTTGAAGCTAAACAATTGCGCTTAGTCATCTCAGATTATGAGCATAACGCTATGGGATTAATTGACCTTTTTGATTTTGATTTTAAAAATCGTCGTGCTGGAGTAGGCATTTTGGTTTATGAGCCTGCAGATAGACAACAAGGTTATGGTAGCGAAGCACTTCAGTTGTTAATTGATTATAGTTTTTCGCATCTTAACTTGCATCAACTTTATTGTAATATTGCTGAAGATAATCCATCCAGTATAAAGTTGTTTGAAACTCTCGGATTTGAAAAAGTAGGAGTTAAGAAAGACTGGATTTACAATAATAATAGTTATAAAAACGAATGTTTATTCCAACTCATCCATAATTAAATGTATATAAAAAAGATTCTCCTTGCCATTGTACTCATTGGTTTAGTTGTTGCCGCCATTTTTGCCTACACTATTTATCAAACCATGTTTGTCCCAAATACAGCATTCAACAATGATGTTGCTTATGTTTATATTCCAACCAATGCCACCTATCAAGAGGTCAGGGAAGAATTGGCGCCATTATTAAAGGATTTAAAAAAGTTTGACGCTCTTGCAGAACGAAAAAAATACACCACAAATATCAAAGCGGGTAAATTTGCCATCAAAAAAGGAATGAACAATAATGATATTGTCAATTCCATAAGAAGCACTAATATTCCCATTAAGCTTTCTTTTAACAATCAAGAATCTTTAGAACGTTTGGCAGGACGAGTATCCATGCAGATTGAAGCAGATAGTTTGGAATTGTATGCAGTCATGTCTTCTCCTGAATTTTTAAAAGCGAATGATTTTACGCCAAATTCCGCGCTGGGAATGTATATTCCTAATACGTATGAGTTTTTCTGGAATACTTCTGCCGAACAGTTTAGAGAGCGTATGTTAAAAGAATACGATAGATTTTGGAATGACGATCGCTTGGCGAAAGCAAAAGCTATCGATTTAACTCCTCAAAAAGTGATCACGATGGCATCTATCGTACAAAAAGAAACTGCCAAAGTAGATGAACGAAAAAGAGTGGCAGGCGTTTATATGAACCGTTTGAAAATTGGAATGCCATTGCAGGCCGATCCAACGGTTATTTATGCCATTAAACACAGTTCGGGAAATTTTGATCAAGTGATTAAACGGGTTCTTTATAAAGATTTGGAATTGGATTCTCCTTACAATACCTATAAATATGTAGGATTGCCACCAGCATTGATTGCCATGCCCGACATCAGTTCCATCGATGCTGTTTTAAATTATGAACATCACGATTATTTTTATTTTGTGGCCGATGTCAAAAATTTCGGCTATCATAAATTTGCAAAGACGTTGTCCCAGCACAATGTTAATAGGCAAGAATATGTAAAATGGATTAATCAGCAAGGCGTCAAGAGATAAGATATGTTGAAAATAAAATTTATTTTATTTTTGATACTTTCAATCATTTCAAATTCCTTTTCGCAATCCAAATTAGATAGTTTTCTTACACCAAGTGACAGTTTAAATACATCCAGAAGAACTACCGTTTATATTTCTGAAGCGGCCATAGGCGGTTTGACTTTATTGGCACTTAACCAAATGTGGTATGCCGATTTTGAACGCTCCAAATTTCATACCTTCAATGATAACAACGAATGGCTTCAAATGGATAAAATGGGCCATGTGTTTTCATCCTACCAATTGGGAAGGATTGGTGCCAACACATTAAATTGGAGTGGTGCCAGTAAAAAAGAGCAGTTGCTTTATGGTGCTACTTTGGGATTTACGTTCTTGACAGCTGTGGAAGTTTTAGATGGTTTTAGTAAAGAGTGGGGTTTTTCATGGGGTGATATGATGGCCAATGGCGCAGGAACCGGACTATATATTGGGCAAGAATTGCTTTGGCAAGAACAGCGCATCACGCTAAAATACTCTTTTCATCAAACAAAATACGCCAAGCTAAGTCCCGATAAGTTGGGCAACGGACTTCTAGAAGAGCTTTTAAAAGATTATAATGGCCAGACCTATTGGCTGAGTTTTAATATACACTCTTTTTTAAAGAATGACCATATTCCAAAATGGTTGAATTTAGCTGTTGGTTATGGGGCAGACGATATGTTTTCTACCTATAATGAGCTTGTTAATAACTCTGTTATTAACAAAACCGGAAAACGCCAGTTCTATTTGAGTTTAGACGTAGATTTATCAAGGATTAAAACAAATTCACAAGTGTTGAGATCCATATTTGATGTTTTGAACGTACTTAAGGTGCCTTTTCCGGCTTTGGAGTTTACCGACAAAAATGACATAAAATTCCATGGCATCTATTTTTAGGATACGTTAAACGATTAATTTTAAGGGTTTAATAAAAAGTTGTAATTTTGCACCCTCAAATTTAAGTCTGTTTAAAAGAAATAAAGGCTTTACAAAGATTAGGAGTTATGTTAAAAAAAATCACTAATTATTTTGTCATTCCCTTTGCAATTTGTGCTGTTTTATACGTGGCACTTTTTCCAAAAACAACTGTAGATATGACCAATTTTTCTACGGCCGGGTTAGAATTAAATTACACGGTTTCTAATGATCTTGCATTATTGGCAACTGATTCCAATGAAGAAGTCAAAAGCAAAACTCAATATAATAAATATTTTCCATATTTGGGAAAATCTTATTTAGGTTTTAAAGAAGCACTTGCTTTTAAAGAATCCAGGGGAAATTATTTTACCGTCAATGATTTAGGGTATTTAGGGAAGTACCAATTTGGCGAGGAAACTCTGAAATTGCTGGGAGTTTATAATCCTGAGTATTTTTTATACACTCCAGAGTTGCAGGAAAAAGCATTTTTAGCCAATTCTGAACGCAATAAATGGATTTTAAGAAAAGATATCTCCCGATTTGTAGGTAAAGAAATCCATGGTGTTATGATCACGGAATCTGGAATACTTGCCGCCGCACATCTGGCGGGACCGGGAAGTGTAAAGAAGTTTTTAAGAAGCTATGGAAGTGATAATTTTTCTGATGCTTATGGAACTTCCATTTCATCATATATGAAACGCTTTTCAGGATATGACACCTCTTTTATTAAACCCAACAAATGGGCAAAGGCTAATTTATAGTTAGTCTTTATGGATGATAAAGATGGCGGGACGTTTGTGAAGATCTACTTTAACGTGTTTCCATTCCTTGATTAAATAAGTTTTGATATACTCCGTTGATAAAGTGAGGTCACAGGCTACGCAAACTCTTGTTTGTGGATGTAGAGTGGCGCACAAATCTTCGAGCATTTGATTATTTCGATAAGGTGTTTCTATAAAAAGTTGACTTTGGTTTTGGTCGAAGGATAGTTTTTCCAACCGTTTTAATTCTGTTTTACGAGCCTGTTTATCAATTGGTAAATAGCCATTAAAGGCAAAGCTTTGGCCATTCATTCCAGAACCCATAAGTGCCATAATTATAGATGATGGTCCAACCAATGGAACCACTTGAATATTATTTTGATGTGCTAAACTGACGATATCCGAACCTGGATCAGCAACTGCTGGGCATCCCGCTTCTGACAATAAACCCATTGGTTTTCCTTGTTTGCAGGCTTCTAAGAAGCTCATCTTTTCCGAAGTTTCGGTAAACTTGTTTAAAACCTTTAAATTAAGTGAGGATTGTAGTTTTTCCGGATGCATTTTTTTAATGAACCGCCGCGCTGTTTTTTCATTTTCAACAATATAATCATCAATAAGATCAATGATTTTAGTGATTGACGTAGGCAATACATCCCATACTGGATTTTCACCCAAATCTGTGGGAATTAGGTATAATTTACCAAAATTGTTTTCCATGAAATTCTATGGTTTTTTTGCAATTATTATTCTCTAAAAACAATTGTTTGTACCAAGTTTAAGGTGTATTTGTTGAAACAAGTTTGTGCGTTTTACTTTCAATGCTAATCGAATTTTTTATTTATTGTTTCTGATAATTGTAAATATTCCCATCAGAATACTTTGTTTGTTTGAGTTCAAAAATCAAACATTTACTTGATTAATTCTGAAGCAATTTTTTCACAAACGTCATCCAAAATGTTGAAAACCTCTTCGAAGTCTTGCTCGGTACCCCAATACGGATCCGGTACTTCTCGTAATGTTGCTTGTGAAGCTTTATCTAAAATCAATTTTACTTTAGAACGATCGTTTTCATCTGTGGCCAATTTCACAACATTATCATAATTAGATTGATCCATGACATAAATTATATCAAAAACATCAAAATCTGCTTGTTTAAATTGTCGACATCTTTGATTTGTGATGTCAATGCCTTTAGCTTTCGCAATAGCAATAGACCGATGGTCGGGTAATTTTCCTATATGATAATTCGCAGTGCCAGCCGAATCGACCGTAAAATGATCTGACGGTAATTTGGATTCGAGTATGCCATGTGCTAATGGTGATCGGCATATATTTCCCAAACAAACCATCAATATTTTTGTCATAATTGTATAAAATTCAATGTTGATTTATTGTGGTGCGCGCGTTTTTTGTATTGTTTAATATATTACAAAAACCAGTCAACAGTTGTTAATTATTAAAGTAAAATTGAAAATCACAGAAGTTCTGTGGAGACAAATATTTTTAAAGCGTTAGTTTTTTTGAAATATCTTCCACATATTTTCTGAACTGTTTATCAGTAGAAGAAAGGTTGTCAACTGTTTTACAAGCATGTAGAACCGTTGCATGATCGCGTTTTCCAATTTGGGAGCCAATACTGGCTAATGAAGCCTTGGTGTATTTTTTTGCAAAGAACATCGCTAATTGTCTTGCTTGTACAATATGCCTTTTTCGTGTTTTGGATTGTAAAGTATCCACATCCATCTGGAAATAATCAGAAACTACTTTCTGGATATATTCAATAGAAACTTCACGCTTGGTGTTTTTGACAAACTTTTCAACAATTTCTTTTGCAAGACTAATCGTGATTTCCTTTTTATTGAAAGAGGATTGGGCAATCAAAGAAATAATAGCACCTTCAAGTTCTCTAACATTCGTTTTGATATACTTGGCCACATATTCAATAATATCGTCGGGCATTTCAACGCCATCACGATAGAGTTTGTTTTTTAGGATAGAAACGCGGGTTTCAAAATCCGGACTTTGAAGTTCGGCAGAAAGCCCCCATTTAAATCGAGATAACAACCGTTGTTCTATATCTTGCATATCAACCGGAGCTTTGTCGCTGGTTAAAATAACTTGCTTTCCATTTTGATGCAAATGATTGAATATGTGGAAAAAGACATCTTGAGTTCCAGATTTGCCTGATAGGAATTGAACATCGTCAATAATCAGGACATCGATAATTTGATAGAAATGGATAAAATCATTTCTATTATTTTTCTTTACAGAGTCTATGTATTGCTGTGTGAACTTTTCCGCAGAAATATACAGCACTGTTTTTTCTGGGTATTTATCTTTAATGTCTATCCCAATAGCATGTGCCAAATGTGTTTTTCCAAGACCAACACCACCAAAAATTAACAGCGGATTAAAAGATGTGCCTCCGGGTTTGTTGGCA
>NZ_DATJCY010000335.1:0-1528 GCF_035577925.1 Gelidibacter sp.
TTGAGTCCGATTACTTTTTTATTTATAACATCATAAATGATCATGAAGGGAAACCGTTTTATAAACGCTTCTAGATACAGTTTTCTCCTTTTAAATGCGCTTCTCTACGTTTATCAATCATTTGATATTGTTCTTCAATTAACGTAATTTCTTGCTCATCTTTTTGATAGCTTTCAGCTAATCCATTATCAACTTATCATTACAATGAACAAAGCCTATTAGATTTTCAGAATGATTATACACCCCATAATATGGGTTTCCCTCATGGACATCAATTTACCATTCCTGGAAATTTTCAGAGTGGTCATATACCCCAAAATCACGTACCTTTCATTAAAATTCCTTTACGCCCTTTTTAATAAATGATCATGATTGAAAAAATAAAAGAAGAATATGGAGAATTCTGTGATTCTTGGATTTCTAAAATAGAAATACAACTTAATGAAATAGATTTAATAGTTACTTGTGCAAATAAGTTGAAAAATTATACCTACGAAACAATTCAATTAAGTTTTAAAGAAGTTGAATTTTACAAAATTGACAATAATTATTTTATTGATAATTACGTAATTAAAAATGCTTTAATAGTAGAAAGCAACAATTCTGTTACTATAGATCTAGACCCCATTGATTATTTTGATTATTTAAAGGAAAATGAATTTTCTACGTTTAAAATAAAATGTGGGAAAATTTCTTACAAAGTAATCGGAAAATATAATGGGTAAACTATTTTACCTTTTTCAAGCTGTCCTTTCTTCACAAAGTCAATAAAGCGACTAACTGTAGGCTTTTTCAATTAGGCACAGACCAAGCCATAACTTATACACGGTGTTACCACACGTTTTTTATTTCACGTTTCAAATGTCAGTCCTACGTAATAATTGCCCTTTGCTTTGGTGAGATTATGAATTGGTTCAAAAGATTATTGATAATCTATAAATTTACTTTAAAATTAAGGAAGATCTATTTGTTTTTTTACAAAAATAATTCCATCAAAGGCATCCGCTAGCTTTCCTTTTTCAATCATTTTAGGATTATAAGTAGATCCAATTGCTTGGTAAAACATGCTCTGTCCCTATCAAATTTAATAGAAAGACAGAGCCAGTGGTACTTTAATTTTTTAAATCAAACAGTTTATTAACTGCATTAAGATCATTTAAATCGACCTGTTTCATTGCTTGTGCTTTTGCAATCACCTCAGGAATCACAATAAGCTTCCATTTTATCTTTGATAAATAATCATTTTTCATCGCCTGGTCACCCCAAGTCCCTGATGTAAGGGCTACGACTGGGAAAACATTGCTATTATAAACTGGATTTGTTAAATTAAATACCATTCGGAATTCTACCGCTCGACCGGCTCCTAAACTCCGATCCGTTTTAAAGGGGACGAGTTTAACTCCGTGACCGTCGTCAACATAAAGTAAAACCACTCCATTGGTGTTGTAGGTGTAGTTTGCGTCGAATCCGGACGCAAAGAAGGTCTTTACGTCTCCAGGAGCACTAAATACAGCACTGCCTGACGACC
>NZ_DATJCY010000336.1:0-6378 GCF_035577925.1 Gelidibacter sp.
TAATCCGTACCGATCAAAATTCCTTCTTGGTCAAATAAAGTTCCGCTGATAAAAAATTTGGTTTTTTCTGAACCTCCAGTTGCCGAAACCTCATAGCTGCTAATTGGCGCATCTCTAAAAATCACATCTTGCCAATTGGTATCGACCTTAATATTATTCATTTGTTCTGGTGTAAAAACCGTCGTTCCCGTAAGGTCATTTCTATATTCCATCCATTGTCTGGCGTTAAGCATATCCAATTTGTTCCACGTGCGCTGCATTCCAGAAAACACGTTGACATTGACCACAGATTGTTGTGCCTTACCCCGTTTGGTAGTAATTAACACAATTCCGTTGGAAGCTCTGGCACCATAAATTGCTGTTGCCGAAGCATCTTTCAAAATACTGATAGAAGCAATTTCACTGGGATTCAAATCAGATAAAGCACTTGCTCCTTGACCGGAATAACTCAATTGTCCATAATCGCCCGTCGTTACAGGAATACCATCAATAATATAAAGCGGTTGGCTAGAACCACTGATGGAAGTTAGTCCACGAATCCTTACCGACATTTCACCACCAGGTGTTCCAGAGTTTTGCATCACCTGAACACCAGAAGCTTGGCCTTGAAGAATACCATCTACCGACGATACAGGTAATCCTTCAATTTGTTTTGAGCTAATAGCAGTCACGGCATCACTGATCAACGATTTCCGTTCGGTGCCATAACCAATAACCACAATTTCTTCCAATGCCATATTATCGGCAATCATTGTGACATTAACCGTTGATACGCCTTCGATTGAAACTTCCTTGGTCACGAAACCTAAGTAAGATATTACCAATGCTTTAGCGTCATTAGGAACTGACAATTCAAAATTCCCATCAAAATCGGTGGTCACACCTCTGTTGGTGTTTTTGATTTGCACGGTTGCACCCATTAGTGGTACGCCAGCCTCGTCCACAACCGTTCCTTTTATAGGACGCTGCTGCTGACTTTGACTACTCATTTTATCGGCATCCACAGTCGGATCTTCCTTAATGACCACTTGCCTAAGGTCAATATTATAGATCAGATTCGTGTTTTTTAAAGCCGTATCCAAAATAGTTGCGACCGTAGCATTTTTGAGTTTTAATGACACTTTGTGCTTTAATACAGCATCTTTATAGAAGAAAATGAATTCACTTTTGCTTTGAATTTCATTAAACAATTCTTCTAAGGAAACATCCTTAACGTTGATATCCATTTTGGTTTGCGCTTTTGAAAAATTCGCAAAAGCCGATCCCAAACCAAAGGTTACTAATAAGAGGAAAACGCGCATCATATGTACCAAATAGTATCTAAAAGATTTTATCCTTTTAAAAGAATAAAGGTTCTCATTTTTATTCATAATTTTGTTTTAGTGGTTAATATTGCTGATTTACAGTGGTATTGATTTTTTTTACGCTAGAGGATGTTGCCGCATCTTCTAGCTTTTTTTATCGGATTCATGTTTTAATGAAGTTTGGTTTTTAGTTAATAATTAGTTTGTTATCTTGAGTTAATTCATAATTAAATTCTGACGATTGCGTTGCTTTAATGGTCTGCATGACATGTTCAATATCTTCCTTGACATCCAGATAGCCAGAAAAAGTTTCGTTGGCCAAGTTTTTGTCATTTATCTTAACTTCAACGTTATAATAGCGCGATATTTTTTTCATGATCGATTTGAGCGAATCGTTTTTGAAAATAAAAATGCCATCGCGCCATGAAAAATAAGGTTCAGTAACTACCGTTTGTGTTTTTATCGTTTTCTCATCTTTATCAAAAGCAGCCAAAGTGCCAGGAACGATCTTGATAGATTTTTGTGTACCGAAAAGTTTGTCGTCCGTAAGATGGATCTCAACGCTTCCACTTTGCAAAACAGTATAGATGGCATGATCATCTTTATAGTTACTTACATTAAACACCGTTCCTAAAACTTCAATTTCTTGATGCTCAGACTTGACAATGAAAGGTTGTTTCTGACGATGTGCCACCTCAAAAACAGCCTCTCCTTCAAGATATACTTCTCTTATATCTGCTTCAAACTGCGCTGGAAATATCAATTTAGAACCAGAATTCAACCATACCTTGCTCCCATCGGACAAAACAATTTCTGAACGTTTGCCAAATGGAACGATTAAGGTGTTAAAAACCGTTTTTTCTTGATAGGTTGTTTTTTGACTTATGGAATGTTCTTTTCCAATTTGTACTTGCTCGCCCGTACTCGAATAACTAATAGCCGAATTATCTTCAGATATTTCAATATTGTGCGCATCGCTTAATACAAGCTGTACCTTATTGCTCGGTTCCAAAGCATTTACAGTTTTCGCAAACGATTCAATAGATGAAGGCTGGGGTGTTGGCGTCGAAAAAAATGCAATAGAAATAAAAATAAGGAGGAGGATCGTAGACACTCCTGTGCCATATTTCAAAAGCCTTCTACGACGGATATAACTATATACCGAACCGGTAATACGTCGTTTCAATGCAGCACGTTCTTTTTTTGAAAGCGGTTGAAAATTTATATTTTTTTGTGAATCACCTTTCATAGCACCAACTAAATAGATTATAAAACATGGGGTTTTCATTGAAATCACAACAAAACACACGATGTCCTACTACTATAAGTCAGATAGGTTTAGTTTATAGACACTTTTTATTGAAAAAGTTTAAATAAATCTTAATAATTCAATAAAAATAAGATGAGGCCCACATAAATCTGCTTCCGCAAAGTCTTGACGGCTCTATAAATAATGGTTCTGGAAGTTTGGATGGAAACGTTCATAATGGTGGCAATATCCTCGTAGGAACGCTCTTCGGTATATCTTAAAAACAAAGCTTTCCTTTGTTTTTTACTCAATTTGGTAATGGCTTTTGCAAGTTTGTAAGCACGGTCGTTTTCAAATTCCTCAGCACAAATGCGATCTTCAATGGAAAGTTCGCCACTTGTTTCATTTTCGTCATAGAAGAAAGGAACAAAGGATCGATTTTTATTTTCAACTTTAAGGATGTTGTTTTTTAAGGATCTGAAGAGATAAAAAGTCACGTTATCGGTTGCGGCAAGTGTTTTTCTGTATTTGTACAAATTCAAAAACAGGTCATGGATGGCATCCATCACATGACTTTTATCTTTGGAAAGCTGCATGCCGTAAGCAAATAGCCTATCCGCATAAATATCATAAAGATCACCCAAAGCGCGCACATCACCATCCTTTAGCTTTGCCCATAAAACAAGTATTTTATTTTTATAGTGGTCCAATATTACAGTCTTTGAAAATGAAAAGTCCCGACCAAAGTTTAGTGCTTCAAAACGTCAATTTATCAACCTATCTAAAATATTAGGCAAGACAGCGAAACGGTAAAAACCTTAATTTCTCTTCAAGCTAAAGTATCCATTTTTATTAAAAATACAGGAACAATAGGTTAATAAAATAATTAGAATAAGTTTTAGACAATTAGCCTTAAATCGAATTTTAGGATGCGATAATTCATAAAAAGCTTGATTACCAGCTTTTATAAAGAAGTGAACAAGAAATAAAACGTTTAGCAGGAATTTTTATTGATCCATTTCAATATCATGATCATCAAAAAGCCATTGTGTCATACCGCCCTCAAGATCGTAAATCTTTATAAAACCAGCGTCCTTAAGCTTTTTAGCACATTTTGAACTCAAACGACCGTCACCACAATATAAAATAACTGGTTTGC
This sequence comes from Gelidibacter sp., assembly GCF_035577925.1. Taxonomy (GTDB): domain Bacteria; phylum Bacteroidota; class Bacteroidia; order Flavobacteriales; family Flavobacteriaceae; genus Gelidibacter. Next base: position 3,713 of record NZ_DATJCY010000336.1, read on the forward strand.
TTTTATCCAATTTGCGAATATCCTCATCGAATGTTGGTGAATTAAAATCGATGTTTTGGGAGTTTTTTATAAATCCTTGCAGTCGTTGTTTAGCAGATCTGACATCAACAAGCTGCACATCTTCCATTTCCATTAGGGTTACCATCTCTTCAGGTGTCACTAATGTTATTTGCCCATTGGGTTCTTCACATCCAAAGAGAAACAATGAAAAAACAATGAAGAAAATCAGAAGAAAACGTTTCATTAGGATTGGCATAATGCCACTTAACGGAAAAAATTAATTTTTATTGTGTTGATGGTCCCGTCCAATTACTAAAACCTCCCATTAAATTATAGGTTTTTTCAAATCCCAATTGGTTCATTATGGAACAAGCTTGACCACTTCTGGCACCAGAACGGCAATACAGATAATAACTTTTATCGGTATCTAATTTTTCAATGGCATCAATAAATTCCTGGCCCTTATAAATATCCAAATGGATGGCGTTTGGAATATAACCTTCGCGGATCTCTTCCTCTGTCCGCACATCAATAATCACGGCATTACTGTCGTTTTCTAATTGTGAAGCCCATTCTTGTTGTGATAAATCTGACATAATTATTATTTTTAGAAGTCACAAAACTAATCTTTCTTAATAATATAAACGAAAAAAACTAAAGTGTCTTTCATCAAATTTAGGTTGTGAAAATTTGATAAAAAAACACGCTGATTAAACGGATCAGCAATAATATTTTATTTCAAAAAATGTTTTAGTTCCATTTCCAATTCTTCATAAGTAAAGGTCTGCTCGTAAAATTGACGCTTGTCTTTGTTAAAAATAAGAGTCGCCGGAATGGCACCAGACCAATTGGGATCAATACCAGGAACCCAAGTAGCCGAATCCATGTCATTTAACGCCATAACCTTAGATTTAAGTTGGTGCTTGACTATAAATGGCTTTAAATGCGATTCGTATTTTTTTGGAAAATCGATACTCACTAATAACACCTCAACATCTTTATCGCGATACGTTTGGTTTATCCGCTCAAAATAAGGCAATTCCTTAATGCATGGTGCGCACCAAGTGGCCCAAAAGTTTACAATATAAACTTTATCCGAATCTGTTTTTAAATACGGTTTTAACCCCTCGTAATCCACAATTTCTAAAGGCTGCGCTGTATAACTCGTTGAGGTATCTTTGGTGGCAACAGTCTCCTTCTGCCCTGTTTCTTGCTTACAAGAAAACATAAAGCATAGTACTAAAAAAAAAATAGTTCTCATGGTATAAAAATAATGCGGATTTGACATCGAAACAAATTTTAACAAAAAATTATAGCGCTTTATTTTTTGTGAAATCAAAATTAAACATAAATTTGTATATACAATTGTTGTATATATGAATGAGATCGAAAACATACTGATGACCGCATCACCGTTATCCTTGACCAAAAGGACGGTTTTGAATATTTCATATACCAACATTGTTTTTAGGGAAAATATTTCAACTGCTTTAAAACCTTTTGATATTTCTATCGAACAATTTAATGTTCTGAGAATTTTAAGAGGAAAAAAAGGAAATCCTGCAAACTTACAGGACATTCAGAACCGAATGGTCAGTAAAATGAGCAACACCACAAGACTGGTGGATAAACTTATTTTAAAAAATCTTGTGAAGCGTTTTACATGTGAAAACAATCGCAGAAAAGTTGAAATTTTTATTACCGTGGATGGTTTGGAACTCTTAAAAATCATCGATCCTATCCTTGATGAAGCAGAAACCAATTTAACCACTTCCCTAACCAATGAAGAGTTAACAACCCTAAATAATTTATTAACAAAACTTAGAACTTAAAACAATTAAAATCAAAACAACAAAAACAATTATGAAAAGTACATTAATCTTAGCAATAGCATTTGTAGCCAGTTCATTCACCCTTTCTACTGAAAAGCCTGTTGACGTCAACAATAGTAAAATCACTTGGAAAGGACACAAAGTCACTGGAACCCATGATGGCCATATCACTCTTCAAAAAGGCGCACTTAAATTTGACGACAAAAATCAGTTGACGGGCGGATCTTTTATCATGGACATGCCAACCTTAACAGTGACTGACTTAGAAGGTGAAATGAAAGGCAATCTTGAAGCTCATTTAAAATCAGATGATTTTTTCAGTACTGAAAAACATACCACGGCAACATTTGTCATTACAAACGTATCAGGAAAAGACGGCAAATACAAGGTAACCGGCGATTTAACCATCAAGGGCATCACCAATCCAAACACTTTTGACATGGTGGTTTCTGGAAATACTGCTAAAGCCGACCTTAAAGTTGACCGCACCAAATATGACATCAAATTCAGATCGGCGAGTTTCTTTGACAACCTCAAGGACAAAGCTATTTATGATAATTTTGATTTGAACGTAAATCTCAAGTTTTAACCTTAAAACAAAGTAAATCTTAACAACGAAATTCTTAGAATCCAGCACGTGCTGGATTCTTTTTTTTTATCTTTTTTATAAAAAATTTGAATAATTAAATATTCATTTCTATATTTGAAAAAATTAAAAACATGTACACAACTTTAAATCATACTTGGTGGTGGAACTTTTCGAAACAACATTCGTGAGGTAACGCTATAGGTATATTTAAAAACTAATATAAAAAGGCTTGTCATTCACGACAG
>NZ_DATJCY010000337.1:0-2746 GCF_035577925.1 Gelidibacter sp.
GCCAAACGTTTCATATACGTAACCGTTAGCGGCAATATAGCATAACCCAGACAATAAATGATAATATCAAGAGAATATAAACCAAAAGAAAATGATTTAATTTATCATTATTGTGATTCTAATGCCTTTTTTGCAATTTGCACTAATAGAAAACTTTGGATGAATGACTTGCATTCAATGAATGATTTTATGGAGTTACATTGGGGGTATTCTATTTGGGAACAATCCGCAAATACAAGAATTGAAAAATATGGAAAAGAATTCCTTGACGAAATTGATGAAGTAATTCACTTTTCAGGTTTTCAAGGTTTACTATTAGCAAATTGTTTTTCAACAGACAAAGACGTTTTAAGTCAATGGAGAGCATATGCAGATGACGGAAAAGGATACGTTATTGGTTTTAATGCAAAAGAATTATTAGGACTTCCTATTCGAGCTTTACAAGTTTTATATGACAAGGAACAACAGATAAAAGAAGCGACAGCAACCATTGATGCATTATATCAATTAAAGCAAGAAGACTCAAACGAGTTTAAAACTTTTTGTAATGTTTTTGGATATGACTTATCGGCATTTAAAAACCCCGCATTTATAGAAAAAAAAGAAATAAGACTTATTCATTTATTAGATTTCAAAAAAAGCAATGACTTTATGAAACTTGTTGATAAAGGTGGAATTTATTTTGGCGAAGATAGAAAAGGTGAAGAAATTAAGTTTAGAATAAAACAAGACATACCAACGCCTTATATTGAATTAGACTTTTCAAATAATAATAAAATAAACCCTATTAAAGAAGTAGTAATTGGACCAAAAAATGAAGTAATGAAAACAGCCATTAGAATATTTTTGGAAACGATAGGAATTGAAAAAGTAGAAATAAATAAATCGAATGCCTCATACAGATAAGAAAAACTGCCACTAACAATTGGAGATTCTGTTATATATATTAATTCTCAGAAAAAAGGGATAATAAAAAATTATTTCCACCTGCAAGAGGACGTCGATTTATATTATGATATGATTGACAATCAAATTATAAACTTTTTATAAACTAACTTGATTCTAGATATTAAATTTATAAGTCTCACTTCATGATTAAGACAAGATATATAAGTATAATAAATATTAAATAAAGGATGATAGTTATTGTATTTTGCTTCTCAATGTTAAAAACAAAATGTTTGAGTGTAAAGTTAAATTACATATTCGTATTGGTATAATATATATATTGTAAATAGCCTCTTAGTATCTACAACATATATTGTTAGTTAGGAAATACAAAAGAGGTTAGATGGAAGCTGATTTACTTTTTGTGAATAGGAGTTTTTTGAAAACATACAATATAATAATATTTCAATTAATCTAAAAACAACTACAACAATGAGCGAAATTTCAAATCTAAAAAGTATCGAAAGAAGAATTAAGTGGAAAAGAGGTGATAAGAAACAAACAAACAGAACCTTGGGAATAATTCTTACTGGAGAATATGCTGGATTGGATGAACATCTTATTGAAGCAGAAGTTGAAAAACACTTTGACATTGACACGATCAAGGAAATCATAAGCGTTGGGAAACGAGAGATAACATTCAAATACGCAAATCGATTTGGAAAAAAGATGAATTTGTCTGTTACAGCTACTCCTTTAGAAAATTACACTTGGGACGATATTGATCTTCCTATCAAGCGGAACTCAATTATTATTTACGATTCGGATGATGTAATAATTTTTCATGGAGATAAAGAACAAAACACAGTTGCTTGGTATGCATTAAGTAGTGCCACGCGTGTAATTGGGAATACAGGAGAAACTATCTTTATCAATGATGTCCCAAAACCAATATTATCTGGTTTTGAAAAAGAAATATTTGATGTTATTCAAATGCAACATGTTCATATTATGTTGGAGGATGCGGGCTTAATGGAAATGTATTATTTTGAATTAAGGCAGAAAAAGCTGACCTCATTCTCAAAGTATGTTCAACTTGGTGAGAAAATGGACTTTAAAGATGTATTACTTAAAATAACAGAACTGAGTGTAAAAAGACAAAGTGAAGGTGTTTATGATGGAATTTCTTTTGTATGTGATGGTCTCCTTAATTATTTGATTCCATTGATAGAAAAGGATTTTGAAGAAAAACATGAGGATTATTTAGAAGGAATTGCCAGTTTTATATTAAAATATATCAATCCAAACTATGAAGTGTGGGATGGCGAGGCTGAAGATGATGTTTGTTTCGTTCTGTTGCGAAATAGCTGGTATCAATTGGAGTATCTGATGCTTTATATAGAACGTGATTATTCGAATAGAAATGAGAATGAAGAACTCTACGCAGCATTGTGTTACGCTAAGTGGCTGTTAATAATGGATTCAAGAGGTATTGAAATTGATGAAATTATTCGGAAATATAAAAACGTAGAAACATTCGTTTCAACCATTCGATAGGATGAGTGTATAGATATTGAAACTTCGCCGCTACCGAAAGTTGTATATGCGAAATTACTGACTACAAACGTCAGCTGTCATATTGAACGTGATGCGTGAAATTTACAAATTGTATAATTCCAATATTAATAAATAACTTACTAAAATGACAAGTAAACAAACTGAGATTATGAGTTTTCTTCAGGAAAAAGTATTTGACCCAATTTTGATTTCCTCAGCATCAAAACCAATTAAGAATGGGGTTAATTTAACTATTACAAGATTGAAAAGTCAGAAAGATGCTGCCGGTATGGTGAAGTAT
>NZ_DATJCY010000338.1:0-8130 GCF_035577925.1 Gelidibacter sp.
CTAAAGTAGCAAATTTTAAACTGACCTCAAAAAACTACACAACAACCTATTTAAAAATAGATCATAAATACACATTTTTAGAGTCTATACTATTTATAACAACTATATGGCGAGTTTATATCGAGTTCATATCGACTATACTGCGACTGTATATCGATTTTAAAACAACTTCATAACAACTTCATAACAACTCTCAAACGATTTTAAGCAGATATTATATAGAATCTTAAACGGATCGAAATCTAAAAACTCAGTCATTAACATCCTACAAAAACCATATTACATTCCACAAATTCTCCTTGTATTTACAATCTCGAAAAAGTTAAAAAATGCTGAATATTTCATTAAGGCTGTAAACAAAAAAATCCCTACCTTAAAACCGTAGGGATTTGTTATTTCTGCCATTGTTGGTGTTTTCCACCAACAATCTTCATCTAAAATAAATATGAACTTTCCTGAAGAGATCCCGCCCAAAAGCGGGATAAGCGACTCACAAACATTTCCCGAAAAGGGAAATGCCGTTCGCTGCTTACATATTTCGTCTGTACTGACCTCCTACTTCAAATAACGCATCGGTAATTTGGCCTAAAGAAGCCACTTTACAAACGTCCATCAAGGCTTCAAAAATATTCTCGTTATGAATGGCTTTGTGTTGTAAGTCTTTCAATAAGTCTGTAATATCGTTGCCTTTATGAAGGTTTTCAAGCGTTTTGATCTGTAATTGCTTCTCTTCTTCAGTAGCTCTAATGACTTCTTTTGGAATAACCGTCGGCGATCCTTTACTGCTTAAAAAGGTGTTCACACCAATAATTGGGAATTCGCCATTATGCTTTAAGGTTTCATAATACAGACTTTCTTCTTGTATTTTACTGCGTTGGTACATGGTTTCCATAGCACCAAGAACACCGCCTCTTTCGGTAATACGGTCAAACTCCAACAAAACGGCTTCTTCAACCAAATCGGTCAACTCTTCGATAATAAACGAACCTTGAATTGGGTTTTCGTTCTTTGCCAATCCTAACTCCTTATTGATAATCAACTGAATGGCCATGGCACGACGCACCGACTCTTCAGTTGGTGTGGTAATAGCTTCATCATAAGCATTGGTATGCAATGAATTACAGTTATCATAAATAGCATATAGTGCTTGAAGCGTGGTTCTGATATCATTGAAATCAATTTCTTGTGCATGCAAACTGCGCCCTGAAGTCTGGATATGATATTTCAACATTTGCGCTCTTGGATCGGCATGATACTTATTTTTCATCGCTTTTGCCCAAATTTTACGTGCCACGCGACCAATAACAGCATATTCTGGATCGATCCCGTTAGAGAAAAAGAAAGACAAGTTAGGACCAAACTTATTGATATCCATACCTCTACTCAAATAATACTCTACATAAGTAAATCCGTTAGATAAGGTCAATGCCAATTGCGTGATAGGATTGGCACCGGCTTCGGCAATATGATAGCCTGAAATTGACACCGAATAGAAATTGCGAACGTTATTTTCAATAAAATATTCCTGAACATCACCCATCAATCGCAAGGCAAATTCTGTCGAAAAAATACAGGTATTTTGTGCTTGATCTTCTTTTAAAATATCCGCCTGAACGGTACCGCGCACTTGTGCAATGGTTCGTGTTTTAATCTCTTGATAAATGGCATTCGGCAAAACCTGATCGCCAGTAACGCCCAAAAGCATTAATCCCAAACCGTCATTACTTTCTGGCAAATCGCCATTATAAGTTGGGCGTTCTACATTCTTATCTTTATAAATCTTGGCTATTTTGGCTTCAACTTCTTTTTCTAAACCGTGCTCTTTAATATAAAGCTCACATTGCTGATCGATGGCAGCATTCATAAAAAAGCCCAACAACATTGGCGCAGGACCATTGATGGTCATACTTACCGAAGTCATAGGATGTGACAAGTTAAAACCTGAATACAGTTTTTTGGCATCATCCAAACAACAGATGCTCACGCCAGCATTTCCAATTTTGCCATAAATATCAGGTCGTAAGTCAGGATCATTGCCATAAAGCGTTACACTGTCAAAAGCAGTGGACAAACGTTTGGCCGGCAAGCCCATACTTACATAATGAAAACGACGGTTGGTGCGTTCTGGCCCACCTTCACCAGCAAACATACGCGCTGGGTCTTCACCGGTTCGTTTAAAAGGATATAATCCTGAGGTAAAAGGAAATTCACCCGGAACATTTTCTTGTAATATCCATCTCAAAATATCCCCCCAAGCCTTGTATTTTGGTAGTGCCACTTTTGGAATCTGCAAGTGTGACAATGATTCGGTATGCGTTTCAATCTTTATTTCGTTATCTCGAACTTTAAAGGAGTAGATAGGATTCTTGTAAGCGTTCACTTTTTCATCCCAACCGGTTATCACTTCCCAATTGTACGGATCAAGATTTAGTTTGACACGATCAAATTCGGCAATCAATAATTTTATGAAATCCTTATTCTGATCATCACTTAAATCCATTGATTTATCATCAATTCCTGCTTTGTCCAATTTTGGCGTTTGGCCGATCACCGACTCGATCGTTTTATAAATTCCATAAAGTTTTTGTGCAACTTCCACTTGCGTTTTGACCGTTTCATCATAAGCCCGATTGCTTTCAGCAATTTCTGATAGATAACGTGTTCTTGCCGGCGGAATAACGAAAATCTTTTCGCTCATTTCTTCCGAAATGGTATAGGCGGAGTTTAAATCGGCATTCGTTTTCTCCACAATTTTGTCCATAATGGCTTTATAAAGCGTATTCATTCCCGGATCATTAAATTGTGAGGCTATCGTTCCGAAAACTGGTAAATCTTTTGGATCAACATCCCATAACAAATGGTTGCGTACATACTGTTTTTTCACATCGCGCAACGCATCCAAAGAACCGCGCTTATCAAATTTGTTGATGGCCACCAAATCAGCAAAATCGAGCATATCAATTTTCTCCAATTGTGTAGCCGCACCAAATTCAGGTGTCATGACATATAATGACACATCGGAATGTTCTATAATTTCAGTATCCGACTGGCCAATTCCTGAAGTTTCTAAAATAATCAAATCATATTTAGCAGCTTTCAATACCTGGGTAGCCTCATGTACATACTTTGACAGTGCCAAATTGGATTGACGTGTTGCCAAACTGCGCATATACACCCGCGAATTGTTGATAGAATTCATACGGATACGGTCGCCAAGCAAGGCTCCGCCCGTTTTTCGTTTTGAGGGATCTACAGAAACCAACGCCACGGTTTTTTCTGGAAAATCAATTAAAAAGCGTCGTACCAATTCATCTACCAAAGATGATTTTCCGGCGCCACCAGTTCCTGTAATTCCGAGAACAGGAGTTTTTGATGTTTTATTGATGTCATGAATCTTATCTAAAGTCGGTTTTGCCACCTCAGGAAAGTTTTCGGCTGAAGAAATTATCCGAGCAATGGCCCTCGAATTCTTGTTCCCCAATTCGTCCAACTCATCATTAAGGATATCGCCTATCGCATAATCAGAAGTTTGCACCAAATCATTGATCATCCCTTGTAAACCAAGTTCCCTCCCATCATCTGGAGAATAGATTTTAGTAATTCCATAATCCATCAATTCTTTGATTTCCTCAGGTAGGATAACACCACCGCCGCCGCCAAAAATCTTGATATGACCCGCACCTTTTTCCTTCAACAAGTCATACATATATTTAAAATACTCATTATGTCCACCTTGATAAGAGGTCAAAGCAATGGCATTGGCATCTTCCTGAATAGCAGTATTAACCACTTCCTCTACACTTCTATCATGGCCTAAATGAATAACTTCAACACCAGTTGACTGGATGATCCGACGCATAATATTGATGGCGGCATCATGTCCATCAAAAAGTGAAGCAGCAGTTACGATTCTAACTTTATGTTTTGGTTTATAGGGTATTGTTTGTATCATTTGTAAAATTTGATTTTATAAGTAAGGCAAATTTACAGATTTTATAAAGGAAGTGCACCAATATTATGAATTGTTTAAATTCTCAAAAATATCAAAACTAAACCTTTAAAACACATAGTAATAATCCAAAAACCTTTATTAATCCAGATTATCTGAACAATTTGATATATTTTTGAACCCAATAAAAAAAACAGATTATTATGAAAAGATCATTATTAATTGTGCTCGCTGTTTTCACTTTAAATTCATGCGCTGAACTTCAAGGTATTGTTGACACCTTACCACAAGGCGGCTCAATCTTGTCAAATGCCGATATGGCGGCAGGATTAAGACAAGCATTGGATTTTGGAATTGAAAAACAAGTTGCCAAACTCACTAAAACCGATGGTTTTTACAAAAATGAATTGGTAAAAATACTTTTACCCGCCGAATTACAAAAAGTAGACAAAGGTTTGCGCGATATAGGTCTGGGCAACCTAGCCGACGAAGGCTTGAAAGCCCTCAACAGAGCTGCTGAAGACGCCGTTAAGGAAGCAACTCCAATTTTTGTAAATGCTGTAAAAGAAATCACTTTTGGAGATGCAAAAAACATCCTTTTAGGAAATGATGACGCTGCAACACAATATTTAACCGGAAAAACACAAACGTCTTTATATAGCAAATTTCATCCCGTCATCAACAAATCATTTGCCAAAGTAGGTGCCGATCAAATTTGGGCGAATCTTATCAATAAATATAATGCCATCCCATTTACGAGCAAAGTTAACCCCGATTTAACCGATTATGTTACTGCTGAAGCTTTAAAAGGAGTTTATACAATGATTGCTGTTGAAGAAAAAGAAATCAGAAATTCTGTTGCTGCCAGAAGCACCGATCTTTTAAAAAGAGTATTTGCGATGCAGGATAAAAAATAATCCTACCTGCTGATATCATTATTGCAAAACTGGGAATAATTGATAAATATTCAAAAAAACGAGTATTAATCATAGTTGCAACCACAAAGCCACAAGATATTTACACAAAAAACCACACATTTAAGCCGATTGAAATCATCAATCGGCTTTTTTTATAAAATTTTGAAAAATTTAACTTGTTCCCTATTCCAATTTTAGATATATTTAACTATCAAACAGTTGTAGCCATGAAAACCTTGTCAGAAATTAAAGCCCACCAACTCAAACTTCAAAATCGGTATAAGCATCTTATAGAACAGGCCTACAACGTTCGTCAAACCGATCATGCATTAAGCGATATTTCAGAATACAAAGCCATTAAGCTTTTGAATAAACTGAACCGGCTAAAATACCTCAGTAGGGAAAACTCCGTACATATTTAACGCAAGAATATTATTATAACTTTAACGTTATCATCACGTCCTTTGCTGATTGTTTCACGTATTTATAATGTACGAACGTTATAATAAACTCACATGAACAATCATTTTTGTAAAGTCGGAAAAATCAAATTTGGACTCAGTGAAGTCCTCAATTTAAAAGAAGTTGAACATAATTATCTAAAGTTTTCAGAAGAGGCTTATAATTTGATGCAAACGGATTCAGCTTTAAGCGATTTTTTATACGAAGAAGCCAGCAAGCTTAAAAAAATAATTCTGAATTTAAAAAACGCTAACACAAATGATGTTGATGCAGTGTTTTGAAATATTCAAACGCCTTTAATAATCGCGATCCGTACCAAGAAAACATTTCGCCATCAACCACTAAAACGGTTGCATTGGGAAAAAAGATTTTGACCTCTTGCATATGATTTTCATTGAACGGAAATGGCTCGGTGGAAAGCAAGACCAATTCGGCCAATTCTGGACGGGAAATATCAAGCGTTACTTCAGGATAACGTTCTAAATGTTGGTAATAGTTTTCAAACCCATTTAAGTGCAATAATTCATCAATAAAATTATGGTTTGCGGCAACCATCCAAGGTTGTTTCCATATAAAATAAGCAGTACTTTTTTTAGGCTTATCCTTTATAAATAGGTCAAACGCTAATTTCTTTTCAGCAATTTCATTTATAATTTTGTGGGCGTTACCTTCTTTGGAAAACAGCGTTCCATATAGACTTATCAAATCAAGCACATCGTCAATAGTATAAATATCACTAATATGGACAGGTGCTATTTTTTCTAATTCCTGAATCATCTCTCTTGTGTTTTCTTCCTTATTGCACAAAATAATATCAGGTTGCAAAGCTTTTATTTTATCATAATGGACTTGCTTTGTTCCGCCAACAATGGTTTTTTGTTCTTTAAGATGCGTGGGATGCACACAAAATTTGGTAATCCCCACAAGGGCCTCTTCGAGTCCCAAATCGACCAACAATTCTGTTTGCGATGGCACCAACGAAACGATCCGCTTTGGAGTTTCTTTAAGAATAATTGGCCTATGGAGCTGATCCTTCATTTTCTTTAAAATGAATTAAATGGAAATCTTCAGAAATAAATTATAATTGATTTAATATTTCGACCATTTCGAGTTGTAGTTCTTTGGCTTTTTGAGCAGCTGCTTCGGCAAAAGAGTGATCATTTGATGCGTAAATAATACCTCGTGATGAATTGATCAATAATCCAACTGAACCATTCATTCCGTATTTACAGACCTCCTGAAGATTGCCACCTTGAGCACCAACTCCTGGCACCAACAAAAAACTATCTGGGATTATCTTTCGGATATCTGCTAAATATTCCGCTTTTGTGGCACCAACAACATACATCAAGTTTTCAGAGTTTTTCCAGGTTTTTGAAGTCTCCAATACGTGTTTATAAAGCTCTTTGCCGTCAATAGTTTTGATCTGAAAATCAAAAGCACCTGGATTGGACGTCAAAGCCAAAAGTATGGTATGTTTTTCTTTAAATTCCAAAAACGGCTCTACCGAATCTTTGCCCATATAGGGGGCAACGGTAACACTGTCAAAACCCAAATCTTCAAAAAAAGCTTTGGCGTACATGCTGCTGGTATTGCCAATATCACCGCGTTTGGCATCGGCAATTGTGAAGATTTCAGGATGGTTTTGATTGAGATATTGAATGGTTCTCTCTAAGGATTTCCAACCTTTTAAACCATAAGCTTCATAAAACGCCGTGTTGGGCTTATAGGCAACACACAAATGATGCGTGGCATCAATAATGGCTTTATTAAAAGCGAAAATAGGATCTTCCTCCTTGAGAAGATGCTGTGGGATTTTGTTCAAATCAACATCCAATCCTATACAAAGGAAAGACTGTTTTTTTTTGATTTGCGAAATAAGTTCTTGTGTTGTCATATACTAAAAAAGCCTCCAAAAAGAGGCTTGATATTTTTAAATTACATCGGTATTTGCTTTTAACTTTTCGGTATTTTCAGCCAATTGCAACTCGTCAATGATACGCTGAATATCGCCATTAACGATATTACCCAAGTCGTAAAGCGTCAAACCAATACGATGATCCGTAACACGACCTTGCGGATAGTTGTATGTTCTAATCTTGGCACTTCGATCTCCTGAAGTTACCATCGATCCTCGTTTTGCCGCATCTGCTTCCAGTTTTTTGGCCAACTCCATCTCATATAATCGAGATCGCAATACTTTGAAAGCTTTCTCCTTATTTTTATGTTGTGATTTTTGATCTTGACATTGCGCTACCAATCCGGTTGGAATATGCGTTAAGCGCACCGCAGAATATGTCGTATTTACCGACTGACCTCCAGGTCCTGACGAACAGAAAAAATCGATACGCACATCCTTTGGATTGATTTCAACATCAAATTCCTCAGCTTCAGGAAAAACCATTACCGTTGCTGCACTGGTGTGGACACGTCCTTGGGTTTCAGTTTGTGGTACACGCTGCACACGGTGAACACCAGCTTCAAACTTCATCGTGCCGTACACATCATCACCAGAAACTTCAAACTGGATTTCCTTAAATCCGCCGTTGGTGCCTTCGCTATAATCTACCGTATCAACTTTCCAACCTCTGTTTTCGCAGTATTTAGTGTACATTCTAAATAAATCGCCGGCAAAAATACTTGCCTCATCGCCACCTGTTCCTGCACGAAGTTCAATAATCGCGTTTTTACTATCTTCCGGATCTTTTGGGATCAACATCAATCGGATTTCATCTTCCAATTTTGGAATGCGCTCCTTTGCCTCGTCATATTGCATTTTGGCCATTTCAACCATTTCCGCAT
>NZ_DATJCY010000339.1:0-29598 GCF_035577925.1 Gelidibacter sp.
TTGGGTATATTGAGGTAAAATAGTATTGGATTATTATAAAAAACTCCTTTTTAATTCGGACAAATTTCTCCCAATAGAAATTATTAATTATCTTTATAGTGTAATTGTTTCACGTATTTTGGTTTCTGATTTTGTATAGAAATCATCTTTGTTTTAGATGTTGTTTTGAAAAAACGCCTTGAAATTATCTAGGATTTGAGGTCGTCTTAAATTAGTTGTTTTTTGTTGATGATCTTTATAAATCACCATGAATCTTATTGAAAACATATTTCAGTTTTTGCAAAAACCAGCAAAGGAAACCGAGGGCAAAGCTCCAGAAGGAACGTGTCCGGTTTGTTGGGGTTATCAGGAATATGATGCAAAAATTCGCCAGTTGTTCAAAGACAAACAGATTGATGTGAATAATCATAAAGACAGTTATATGAAGGTTCAAAAGTTTATGGTGAAATATGTTGACGGCATTCGATTAAAACAAGGTAAAATAACGGAATGTCCAACTTGTGGGCATCGGTCAAAATCTGAAGATGATGTCATTTCTAATGAAAACAAATGACACACTTTTTTACGCACTAAAAAGGTTTTATTGCTCTAAAGTTTAATTAATACACTTTATTTATATTCTCATGAAAAAACGATTGAATTACCAATCTGCTGCACCTGGAGCTTTAAAAGGTATGCTTGAACTCGAAAAATTCGTTCACAGTTCGGGATTGGAACGCCGTTTATACCATCTTATCAAAACACGTGCATCTCAAATAAATGGCTGTGCTTATTGTTTGGATATGCATACCAAAGATGCCCGAAAAGCTGGTGAAACCGAACAGCGTTTATACCTTTTATCAGCTTGGCGAGAAACCGCTATGTTTAGCGACCGTGAGCGTGCGGCATTAGCATGGACCGAAGCCATGACCTTGATTTCTGAAAATGACATGTCGGACGCATTATACGAACAGGTTACCCAGCATTTTAGTGAACAGGAAGTTGTGGCATTATCAATGGCGATTATTGCCATAAATGGCTGGAATCGCTTGGCTATAAGTTTTCGTGTAGAACCTGGAAGCTACGAACCAGAGTAATATGGTAGTTTGAAATTTTTCGGTTTATGGATCTCTTAAATAAAATAGCCATTGTTACGGGAGCGAGTGGCGGACTTGGTGCTGCCTTTTCTGAAGCATTGGTCAAAAATGGTGTAAAAGTTTATGGTTTGGCTCGAAATGAAAAGAAACTGCATGCATTAAATAATAGTTTGGGACCGCAATTTGTTCCAGTTATTTTGGATATTTCAAATCACCAAGCTGTTGAAAAATGGGTGAATAGTACGTTTTCTCAAACTTATATTCCCGATATTCTTATCAATAATGCCGGCACAGGTTCTTTTGGAAAGATTGATGAAATGCCAACGGAAGAATGGTCAAATATGATCAATATCAATATTAACGGGATGTATTATATCACATCGCTCATGGCCAATTTTATGAAAAAAACGGAACGTTCCTCGCATATCGTCAATATTGGCTCCATTTTAGGAAATGTAGGGAGGGAAGAATCTGCGGCTTATTGCGCTACTAAATTTGCTGTTCAAGGATTTAGTGATGCTTTATTTAAAGAACTTCGTTTTTTTAATATTAAGGTTACCTGTTTTAATCCGGGTTCTATTGACACCCATTTTTTTGAAACCTCAGGAATTGAAGCCCATCATCATATGTTGCAACCAAAAGATTTAGCAGATGCTTTAGTGTATATTTTGAAAACACCCGATAATATGCTTGTCAATACTATTACGATAAGGCCTTTAAATCCAAAGAAGCCCGAGAATTTGCCATAAATTATCTTTAGTTTTTACAATTAACACGATAAGTTTCTGCTTTTAAATCATGTCTTCCTATCTTTGGAAAAACCTTCTGTACATCTTAAACATCCTTACTTTTTTGAGTGATTGGATAAAATAAAAGTAATTTTCAAACATTTCGCATTGTTATGATTATTGAGTTTATTTTGAATGTGTAGAATCTAATTTTTTTAAAGATGACAACATCCATAAGGCCTTATGTTTTGGCAGAAACCAATTGGAAAGCAGTAAAAGAAACTCAATTTACGGTTGCCGTTTTACCTTGGGGCGCTACCGAAGCACACAATTATCATTTGCCTTATGCTACGGATAATTTTCAAGCAGAATATGTTGCTATTGAGGCGGCAAGAAAAGCTTGGAATAAAGATGCAAAAGTTACCGTTTTACCAACCATTCCATTTGGGGTTAACACAGGCCAGATGGATATCACACTTTGCGTAAATATGAGTCCGAGCACGCAATATGCTGTTTTAAGAGATGTTGTTGAAGTATTAAATGGTCAGAATATCCAAAAACTGGTCATTATTAATTCTCATGGAGGCAATCATTTTAAGCAGATTATTAGAGAATTGAGTTTAGAGTTTCCAAAGGTTTTTGTCTGTGCCATTAATTGGTGGCAAGTTGTGAATGCCAATCCTTTTTTTGACGAGCCTGGAGACCATGCCGGAGAATTGGAAACATCAGCAATGCAGTATATTGCTCCGCATTTGGTATTGCCTTTAGATGAAGCAGGAACAGGAACCGCCAAAACCTTTAAAATAAAAGGGCTTAAAGAAGGCTGGGTAAGCACACAACGCCAATGGACAGAAGTTACAGAAGATACAGGGGTTGGAAATCCTAAAATGGCAAGTAAGGATAAAGGAGAGCGGTTTTTAGAAGAAGTCACGAATAATATAGCCGATTTTTTTATGGAACTCCATCATGCCGATATTAATAATATGTATGAATAATAATAACCCAAGTAAATCAATATTCTACTTATGAAGTATAAATTTGTTCTTTTACTTTCTTTGTTGTTTGTCAATTGTGGAATTAAAACCCAGAAATCTATAGCAGAACTTAACGCTCCTGTGTTTCAGGATTTGTTCAATACAACAATGAGCCAAGATGTAAGTTGTTATAGAATTCCAGCTATTGTGACGGCTCCAAATGGCGATTTGATTGCAGCAATTGATGAACGTGTGCCCAATTGTGGAGATTTAAGAACCAACACCAATGTCAATATCATTGTGAGAAGAAGTGCAGATAATGGCAAAACTTGGTCTGCTATTGAAAAGGTCCTTGATTTTCCTGAAGGACAATCGGCATCCGATCCGTCAATGATTGTAGATAATGTTACCAATGAGGTTTTTATATTCTATAATTTTATGAATTTGGATACCGAAAAGGACGTGTACTATTTGCATGTTGTAAAAAGTAACGACAATGGTAAAACTTGGGGTACGCCACAAGATATCACTTCTCAGATCACCAAACCTGAATGGCATGATGATTTTAAATTTATCACCTCGGGAAGAGGAATCCAGACGCGTTCAGGAAAATTGTTGCATACCATGGTTAACTTAAATAGTGGACTTCATCTGTTTGGAAGCGACGATCATGGCAAAACTTGGTATTTTATAGATACATCCATACAACCGGCCGACGAATCCAAAGTGATCGAGCTTTCTGATGGTACATTAATGATCAATGCACGTGTTAATGGTGCAGGAATGCGTTATGTGCACACGTCCACAGATGAAGGTCAAACATGGACGACCAATCCTGCGCCAGAATTAAAAGATCCGAGCTGTAATGGCGCCATCATTCGTTACACGGCTGTTGAAGATGGTGATGACAAAAACAGGCTTCTTTTTTCAAATGCCAATTCTGATAAAGATCGTAATAATTTGACGGTCCGAATTAGTTACGACGAAGGAAAAACATGGACCGAAGGCAAAACCATTTATGACGGGCCTTCGGCATATTCAGATTTGACCATTCTTGAAAATGGTGACATCGGTGTGTTTTTTGAACAAGATAATTATACGAAAAATTCTTTTGTAAGTTTTTCTTTAGATTGGTTGACCGATGGAAAGGATAGCTACAAGAAGCCAGAAAAATAATTTATTTACATCTATTTGTGTTTGAATTTTCAAATGAGTAAGCAGTTTTTAAAGCCAAAACATACAGCCAAAACCAAGTGCTTTTACAAAAGGAGTTTAAAAATGCTCAAAGCCTTTCTGTTCATTTTTATGTTTCTAGGTTTGGGTGAATTAATAGTTTATGTGATGGGTATAGTTATACCGGGCAATATTTTAGGAATGCTCTTGATTTTCCTTGCCTTGAGATTTAAACTCATAAAGCTAGAAACCGTAAAACCTGCTTCTGATGTTTTGGTGAACAATATGATGCTGTTTTTTGTTCCGTTTGCTGTTGGACTTTTATCTTATTTTGATTTTATAAAGGAGTATTGGATCATTCTTTCGGTTGTTGCCAGTGTGAGTACTTTAATTACACTTTTCATTACTGGGTTTGTACAACAAAAATTGGAAAATAATGATTGAGTTCTTTAAACTTCCAATTTTTGGAATCTTAATTACTGTACTAACTTTTTTTAGTGTTATCGCATTACGTAAAAAAATAAAATTCGTGCTTTTTAATCCTGTGTTAATCGCTAGTGCACTCATTATTTTATTTTTGGTCGTGTTTGATATTAGTTTTACAGATTACAATAATGGAGGAAAGTATATCAGTTTTTTTCTTGGTCCGGCCGTTGTAGCGCTTGGCGTTTTGTTTTTTGAAAAATTCCAATTGATAAAACACAATGTCTTTCCTTTTTTGGTGGCCGTTTGTTGTGGTGGGATAATCAGTATTTTTTCGGTTTGTATCATTTGTATTTTAATGAATGCACCCGATATCATAATGAGATCTATAATTCCTGTCGCGGTAACAACACCAATTGCCATTGAGATATCGCAAATTACACAAGGCATTCCATCCATAACTGCGGGTGTCGTAATTGCTGTAGGTGTTTTTGGAAATGCCATTGGGCCATCATTTTTAAAAGCAATGCGTATTACCAGCACAACTGCAATGGGCACAGCATTAGGAACTGCTGCTCATGGTATCGGTACTGCACGCGCAATTGAAATAGGGTTTTTGCCCGGTGCTTATAGCGGATTGGCCATGTGCGTTAATGGTATTCTTACTAGCATAATTGCGCCTTACGTCTTGGAATGGTTTTTATGGTTAATCTAACAAGTTTTGAAACTTATCTGGTTCAATTGACGTATTAATCATGTCACATTATAAAGTAATTTCTCTCAAAATCAGTAATTAAAAGCCAACTACAAGGTTGTAAATCTACCAACTCCTTTCTAAAAATGTCATTAGTCGAAAACTTTTAGTAAGTTTTGTTTTATTGCGTTTTTTTATAACGTTAAAATAAACTTAAATAAAATTATGGCAAAAAAAGTACTTAAATTACTGTTTGTGTTTGGGATTCTATGCACTTATGGTATGCAGGCTCAAACAACAGTAAAAGGAGTTGTTGTTGATGCAGTAAGCAGTTTGGGGCTTCCTGGTGTAAGTGTATTAGTTAAAGGCACTGCCACAGGGGTTACAACAGATATTGATGGCAATTACAGTATTGATGTATCTGGCGAAGAAGCTGTTTTGCAGTTTTCTTACGTGGGCTTTACTACTCAAGAGATTGCGGTTAATGGTAAAACGACAATTAACGTCTCGTTGGTAGAGGATATTAGTGTGCTGGATGAAGTGGTTGTCACTGCTCTTGGTATCAAAAGAGATCGTAAATCGTTGGGATATGCCGTTCAGGAAGTTAAAGGTCAAACTTTGACAGATGCAAGAGAAACCAATATTGCCAATGCATTAGTGGGAAAGGTGTCAGGAGTACAAATTATTAAAGGAAGTAATGGTCCTGCCAGTTCATCAAAAATCGTCCTTAGAGGAAACAGTTCGCTTACAGGCGATAACCAGCCTTTGATTGTTGTGGACGGAATCCCGATGGACAACTTTACAGGAGCTGACAATAATGATTTTTGGAATCCTTCACAGGATATGGGTAACGGTCTTGGCGATTTAAACCCAGATGACATTGAGTCTATGAGTGTTTTAAAGGGCGGTTCGGCTGCAGCTTTATACGGTTCACGCGCTGGTAACGGTGTTATTTTGATTACCACAAAAACAGGTAAAGCAAGAAAAGGTTTAGGGATTACCTTTTCTGCTACTACAGGTTTTGAAAGAATATTTATTGAGCCAAAACTTCAAAAATCATTTTCTCAAGGTAACTTAGGTGTCTATGATGTTAACAATAGAGATTATGCCCGTCGAAGCTGGGGCGCTAAAATAGATGGCCAAACGGTAACCGACTGGAAAGGTGACCAAACCACTTTAAGAGCTTATGATAATCTTGGAAATTATTACAATGGCGGATTTAGCCAAAATTACAACTTGGCATTCCAGCAACAAATTTCGGACGGAACCTCAATGTATTCATCAGCTAATTACTTGCATGACGACAGTAACGTTCCAGGAGCAACTTTAGAAAGATTGAACTTAACTACTAGAGCGGTTTCTAAATTTGGTGAAGATAAAAGATGGACGACCGATATTAAAGTTCAGTACATCAATACCCAAGCAGGCAACAGACCATTAAATGGTAGCAATGTCAATAATGCTTTTGCAGGATTGCTAACATTACCGGTATCCATGGATCTTACCCAGTTTAAAAACACTACCGATGAGTTTGGTAAAATGAGATGGTACACAGATAATGGTAATATGAACCCATATTGGAACGAAAAATACAATTTGAGTAACGACGCAAGAGATCGTTTTCTATTGAACGGATCTATTAAATATGAGATTAACGATTGGTTAAGTACAGAAGTTAAAGCTGGTGCCGATATTTATAATACGACCACCGAATCTAAACTGTATGCTGGTAGTCCAGGTAATTATAAGACAGGACAATATACTTTTGGAAAAGATGCTTTCATTGAGAAAAACTTTAGCTTCTTAGTGATGGCCAGCCAAGATAATATTTTTGGAAAATTTGGTGGATCGGCTTCATTTGGTGGAAATATGATGGGTCAAAGTGCTAACTATTTTAATGGAAATTCAGGAGTTTTAGTGGTGCCAAATTTATTCTCTTTAAATAACGGCGAAAATAGCCCAACGGTTAATCAAGGATCTTCAGAAAGAAGAACTAACTCGCTTTATGGAACCTTCCAAGTTAACTATGATGGTTACTGGTTCTTAGATTTTACGGGCCGTAACGATTGGTCTTCAACATTGAGCAAAGAAAACCGATCATTCTTCTATCCTTCTATCAGCACATCATTTGTGTTTACTGAAATGATTTCAAAAGGTGGCTCTGAGCTACCCAATTGGTTGACTTTTGGTAAAGTTAGAGCATCTTATGCAAGCGTAGGTAATGATCTTCCTCCATACGAACTTTATAATAGCTACTGGATTGGCAATGATTCCAATGGAAATACAACGGCAGGAACAAATGATATTCTTTTTAATTCTGATTTGAAAAATGAGTTGGTCAAATCGATAGAAGTTGGTTTTGATGCGCGTCTTTTCAGTAACCGTCTTGGATTGGATTTTGCATGGTACAAATCAAATGCAACCAACCAGTTGATCAACCTGCCTTTAGACCCATTTAGTGGATATAATTTTAGAAAGGTTAATGCCGGAGATATTCAAAACACAGGTATTGAATTGTCCATTAACGGAAAAATCCTTGATAACCCTAACGGTCTTAGCTGGGATGCAAGCCTTAACTATTCTACGAACAAAAACACCATTGAACGTTTGGCCGATGATGTCACCCAATATCAATTAGGTGGATTTGATAACTTATCGGTACTGGCTTTTGAAGGAGGTAACTATGGTGAAATCTGGGGAACAAAATTTGCAAGAGTAGAAGATAAAACAAGCCCTCACTATGGACAGATCATTGTCGACGGTAATGGCCGACCTGAAGTTGCGAACGGAGGTGAAAGATTTAAATTGGGCGATCAGCAGCCTAAAGCAATGATTGGTTTCAACAACAACTTTACATACAAGAATTTCTCTTTAGGATTTTTGATCGATGCCCGCATAGGTGGTGAGATCTTCTCTGGTTCAAACTTATTGCTCCAGCAAGCAGGAACTGGAGCTATCACTGTAATTAATGGTGAAAGAGATGATATTGTAACGGGTGTAGTTAGTGACGGAAATGGTGGCTATGCTGCCAACACTACAGGTGTTTCTCCGCAAGTGTATTGGGAAGCAGTGACAACACGATCTGGAAACCTCGGAATCAACGAGGCGAATATTTATGATGCTACCAACGTACGGTTAAGAAACGTAAATATTAACTATACCATCCCAGCAGAATGGCTTGGTGACTCAGGGATCCAAAATCTTAAATTAGGACTTTCTGCCAATAATGTATGGATGATGAAAAACAACTTAAACGGCATTGATCCGGAGTCTGTTTTTGCAACACGAACTAACGCAACAGGTTTCGAATATCTTTCGCCTCCTACCACAAGTACCGTGTTTTTTAATATATCATTAAGTTTCTAAAATATAAAATATAAGTTATGAGAAAACTATTAAAAAGAACAAGCTTGGTTGGCGGTGTGCTATTGGCATTTCTGTCGTGCTCTGAGTTTGAAGATTTGAATATTGACCCAGTCGCAGCTAGTGGTGACCAGGTACAAATAGAATATTTTATTAACAGTTCTATTGGTGGTGCGCAAATGAACCCGCATATTGCAGAACGTGTATTCGTGTTGTATTGGAATCGTGCCTCAAGGTTGTTTAGACCTGCTGGAATATCTACAGGTAGCCCAGATGATGGTTGGTCATCCGATTATTACAATGACTATATTTCAAAATGGCTAAGAACAATTAATGCTGGGATAAAAGTTGCCGATCAACAAATTGATGCAGGTATTGCCGGCGAACATACTCCAAATCTTAAACAAGTGGCCAGAATTTGGCGTGCTTATGTGATGAGTGAAATGGCGGATAACTTTGGCTCAATTCCGATTGATGGTTTTCAAGGAGTCAATCCAGAATACTCTGATGTTAAAACGGTGTATTACTATATTCTTGACGAATTGAAAGAAGCAACTAGTGCGATTAATTTAGACGTTTCGTCGCCAGGTGATGCTTTGAAAAAATTAGACCCGGCTTATGAGTATGATTTTGCAAAATGGAGAGATTACGGAAATTCGTTAAGAATGCGCCTGGCTATGCGTTTGTCTGAGGTAGATCCTGCCAAAGCCCAGCAGGAATTTGAAAGCGCTGTGGCAAGTGGTTATATTAAAGACGCCACAGGTAATTTTTCAGTAAATGAAAATAACGGTTGGGACGATTTTACAGGTGTAAATACCAGAACTTGGTATTCTCATGAAATCACGGCGTCTATGAATAACCTTATGATAGGGCTAGGTGGTATCGCATCTGCCGATCAATTGTTGGGAGATAAACTTAGCCATATCAAGCCTGCAAATTATATGGGTATAAGATATGACAAGCACTTCACAACCAAAACAAATGATCCTTCTGCCGGATTCTTTTTTGACGGTCTACAAAATACCATTGATCCTAGAGCTTATGCATTATTCACAATTCCGGGAGATTATACCAATCCTGAATATATAGGAAGCAATGGTGAAGATACAGAGGGAATTATTGCCAATATCGTGAAAAATGGTGATAAAGATGTTGACCAGGTCGTTGCCACACTTGAAACCAAGTTTACATGGAACGCTTATACCGGTGGTAACTGGGTGGCAGATGGTGTGAAGATTAAAAACGAATTGACTGGTTTGCAAGCTGGAATGCCACGTATGATCAAAAAATTTAGAAATGGTACCAGTAAAAGAATTTTCTTTGCTTCATGGGAATCTTACTTCCTAATTGCCGAAGCAGCAGTAAGAGGCTGGACCGTGCCTATGGATGGACAAACAGCTTATGAGCAGGGTATTGCTGATAGTTTTGCATACAATGGGGTGTCCAACCAAGTAAGTGCTTATATAACTTCAGAAGATTATAGTCGTGTTGGTACTTCAGTAAGCTGGAACCATACTACGGAGCCACCAGTATCTGTTACTATGGATTATGTAGATGGCTATACAGGTGTTGCAGGTACAATGCAATTAAAGTATCCTGAAAACACAATCTATAAAAATGGAGCTGTAAAAAATGACCTTTTGACAAAAATTATTACTCAAAAGTATATTGCGCAAGCACCTTGGTTGCCATTGGAAATGTGGAACGATCAAAGAAGATTAGGATTGCCGTTCTTTGAAAATCCTGCTGTTGAAATTCCATTTACCAACATGCCGGCATTAACTGAAGGTAATTATATGACCAATAGCATTCAGTTTTTTCCACAACGCTTAAAATATCCATCTAACTTCTCGAACAATATTCCTAATGGATATGCTCAGGCAGTGGATAAATTAGGTGGGCCAGATTCAGTTTTTACCCCATTGTGGTGGGCACAACAGAATTAATAAAATAAATTTTTCATTTTTTGTTTGGTGGAAAGGGAGAGCTGTAATGGTTCTCCTTTTCTTTTTTATGAAAGTTGTTATCACTAAGCTTTAAAATGGGCATTTTTATAAATGCTTATATTGATACATAAAAGCATAAACGAAACACAATAAAAATTGTGAATCTTTATAAGAACGGAATAGGCCTAGTATTTGTGATCGTGATTTTTCAGGTTTATGAATTTAAAATCCGATCTTTCACTTCTTCAAGATATGAGCGTCCAATGACATAGCGCATCCCATCAATTTCAATGCTGTTGCCTTCAACGGCATCAATTTTATTGATCGAAATGGTAAATGATCTATGGATCCTAATAAAATCGGAAGCTGGTAGTAAATCTGTAAAGTCGGTTAAGGTACTGTGGATCATAAAACGACCATTGGTGGTGTTTATTTTTAAATAATCCTTTAGGCTTTCAACTACCAAAATTTCGTCCAAAAACACCTTTTTCATTTTTTTCTTATCGATCTTAAGAAATAAATAAGGTCTAGAATTAATAGATTCTGAGGCAGGTTGTCTTATGTCCAAGCGTCTGTAAACCTTGGTCAATGCATTCATGAATCTTGGGAACTCAATGGGCTTTACCAAATAATCCAATACATCAAGGTTGTAGGTTTCTACGGCATATTCGGTATATGCACTGGTAATGATGATAATGGGTGGTTCTTGAAGGCTTTTTATAAAGTTAAGACCATCTAATACAGGCATATTGATGTCCAGAAAAATAACATCGACTTTATGGTGTTTTAAGAAATTCAACCCATCAATCGCATTATTGAATGTTGTAACCAATTCAATATCTTCTATTTGCTGTAAATAATTTTTAATTACGTTAACAGCCAATGGCTCATCATCAATAATTAAACATTTTATCTTCATTATATTCTATTTTAAAATATCGATTATTATAATAAAACCTAAAAAAATTATAATTAAACCACTTTGATCTTAAGGTTTACCGTAAAAGTGCTTTCATCATTTGAAATGGTCAGTTTGTAATCTTTTGGATGATAGCCCAAACTCAGTCTTTTTTTGACGTTTTCTAAACCAATTCCGCTAGAGCGATTCATGTCATTTTTAAATTCAGTAACAGCAGGAAGTGGATTGGTAATGGTAAAATACAGAAAATCTTCCTTAATTGTGAAATCAATATCAACTTTTACGATGCCAATATTTTTATTGACCCCATGTTTAAAGGCATTTTCAACAAATGTAAGCAAGATAATTGGTGCAATATTTTTTTCTTGAATATCACCGGAAATCGACATGTTGACGTGGAGTAAACCGGCGTGGCGAATTTTTTCTAAATCCAAGTAATTCTGAATGCAGAGAATCTCGTTTTGCAAGGATTGTCGCTCAAATCTAGTTTCATAAAGCAAATACCGCATCAGCTCCGAAAGTCGAAGTATGATATTTGGTGTTTTATTGGATTTTTCGAGTGCTAAGGAATGAATGTTATTGAGTGTATTGAAAAAAAAGTGTGGCGAAATCTGGGTTTTCAAAAATAGCAGTTCGGTCTCCAATTGGTTTTTTTCAAGATCGGCAACACGTTTTTGTTCTTTTAAAAAATCTAAGGTCACTTTAATGGCTGTTACAAAGGTGATGACATAAAGTTCGCCAATCATCATATCTAAAGTGTAATTAAGGGTAAGGGCATTAATAACTTCTGGACCTTCTGGCCAAACATTGTTGCTGATTAAAAAATAGGTGAGATTGAATTTTAAAACCACCATCAAAAATATAGCTGATAATATCAGGATAATATAGGGTACATATTTTTTTCTGAACAAAAACTTTGGCATTAAAAAATAGATGTTGAAATAGCATAGCGCAATGTGGATCGGAAATCCTAAAAGGTTTGTTTTTAATGAATATACATAGTCATTAAAATACATTCCCCATCTAAAAGTGTTAAATAAAAAATAGATGCACCAAAAAATAATGTGGTGCCAAAACGATATTCTGTAGAGCCTGCCAGATTCAAAGTTCATGAAAGATTTTTTTTGTGATGTTCAGGAGAGTTAACGTGTCATCCGTCTAAATTTATTTCAAATTCGTCTAAATTTATGAAAATTTATGCTGTGAATTGTAGTCGTTTTTTTTGATTTTAATTTAAAATGGAGATCATGGCAAACATTCTTGATTATAGGCGAATTAATTTAGGGGTTTATTTCGAAATGTAACAAACAAGATTTAATAATTTGGACAAAAATACCAATATGAAACAATTATACTTAAGTGTTTTCTGCGCAATTATAATAGTAAGCTGTAATACCAAACCAGAAATTATAAGTAACAAAAAAGCAGAATTGATTAGTTATGTCGATCCTTTTATTGGAACTGGCGGCCACGGACATACATATCCGGGCGCAACTGTGCCTTTTGGCATGTTGCAAGTGAGTCCCGTTAACGGTATTAGCGCTTGGGATTGGTGTTCGGGTTATCATTATTCGGACAGTATTATTGTAGGTTTTAGCCATTTGAATTTGAGCGGGACAGGCATTGGCGATTTGGCTGATATCTTATTTATGCCAACCAACAAAGCGATCGATTTAACAATAAATCCAATATCGCGCGATAGCCTTTTGTACAAATCGACATTTAGTCATAAAAATGAAAAAGCAAGTCCGGGCTATTATCAGGTGTTTTTGGAAGACCCTAAGGTGAATGTTGAATTGACCACTTCCAAACGAACTGCACATCATAAATATACCTTTCAAGAAGGCGATGAACAATCGGTTATTGTCAATTTAGGTTTTGCCATCAATTGGGACCAAGCGGTGGCATCGTCCATAAAGGTTGAAGATCGCTACACGATTAGCGGTTATCGTTACAGCAAAGGATGGGCGCATAATCAAAAAGTTTATTTCGTTGCAAAGTTTTCAAAACCAATAGCAGATTATAAAATATATGTCGATGGCGAAGTCTTTGAAGAAGGCGAAACGGAAGGCGTAAAATCGTCTGTGCAATTGTTTTTTGATCCTAATGAAAAGAGCGCACAATTGTTTGCCAAAGTGGCGTTGTCATCTGTAAGTATTGACAATGCCAAAGAGAACTTAGGTGTCGGCGGATTTGATTTTGACAAAACAAAAACAGAAGCGGAAGATTTGTGGAACACAGCTCTATCTTCTTTTGAAGTAGAAACACCGGTCGATTCTTTAAAAACTATTTTTTATACCGCTATGTATCATGCACAAGTGGCACCGGTGACTTTTAGCGATAAAAATGGCCAGTTCAGAATGGAAAACGACAGTATTGTTACGGCCAAAGATTATACCGCATATTCCACTTTATCACTTTGGGATACGTTTAGGGCAGAACATCCGTTGTTGACCATCATCGCTCCAGATCGAGTTTCGGATATGGTCAATTCGATGTTGGCTTATTTCGAGGTCAGAAGTATTTTACCGGTTTGGACCTTATATGGCAATGAAACCAATACGATGACCGGCTATCATTCCATTCCTGTAATTGTGGAAGCTTACAAAAAAGGCATTCGTGGTTTTGATGTTGAAAAAGCATATGAAGCGATGAAAACCACCATGATGCAAGACGAGCGTGGCTTGGATCATTATAAAAAATACGGTTATATTCCCTATAGTTTATTAGATGAATCGGTTACGATAACCTTAGAGTACGCTTATGACGATTGGTGTGTGGCGGAAATGGCGAAACTATTGGGCAAGGAAGAGGATTATAAGTTTTTCTTAAACCGATCAAAAGCTTATCAGTATTTATTTGATAATGAAACCGGATTTATGCGTGGCAAATCGGTAGATGGCAAATCATGGAATGAGCCGTTTGATCCGAAACATTCCAACCATCGTGAACAAACCGATTATACCGAAGGCAACGCTTGGCAACACAGTTGGTTTGTGCCACAAGATGTTGAGGGTTTTATCAATCTTCATGGAGGTAACGATGTGTTTACAAAACGATTGGAGCAGTTGTTTGTTGAAAGTTCTGAAATTACCGGTGATAATATTTCTGTTGATATTACCGGACTTATCGGCCAGTATGCGCATGGCAATGAGCCAAGCCATCATATTGCCTATATGTTTAACCATGCCAATGAGCCTTGGCGCACACAATATTGGGCACGCCAAATTATGGATACGCAGTACAGTACCACACCAAACGGGTTGAGCGGTAATGAGGACTGCGGACAAATGAGTGCTTGGTATGTGTTGAGTTCTGTGGGATTATATCCTATGAATCCAGCTTCTGGAGACTACGAAATTGGAACGCCTATTTTTGAGAAATCGACCATTAATCTTCCAAATAAAAAGACGTTTATCATTGAAGCTGAAAACGTTTCTGATAAAAATTTCTATATCCAATCTGCCACTTTAAATGGCGAAACTTTTAATAAAACGACCCTGTCACATGAAACGCTTTTAAAAGGAGGCATTTTGCATTTTGTGATGGGCGATCAGCCTAACAAAAACTGGGGAATTAACAGCAGCGCACAATCAACATCCAACAATTAACCGCAAATGGATATTATTGATATTTCGATTATAGGAATCTATATTGTTTTAACCTTGGGAGTTGGCATTTGGATTTCTAAAAGAGCATCCAAAGGATTGGATTCTTACTTTTTAGGAGGCAATTCTATTAAATGGTATTATCTAGGATTGAGTAATGGTTCGGGGATGTTTGATATTTCAGGAACCGCATTGATGGTGGGGTGGCTTTTTCTTTATGGTGCCAAAAGCTTTATGCTCATGTGGCTATGGCCAATTTGGAACCAGATTTTTATCATGATGTTTTTGGCCGTTTGGATTCGTCGTTCCAATATTATGACTGGTTCTGAATGGATTTTAACACGTTTTGGCGATGACAAAGCAGGCCGGGCATCCCACAAAATTGTAGCGCTTTTTGCCGTTGTTGCCGCCATTGGTTTTATTGCCTATTTTTTTGAAGGCGTAGGTAAATTCTTGACGGTTATTCTGCCTTGGGATTTGGCACTTACAATAGGAACTTCAGAATTATTTACATCGGAGCAATCGTATGCTTTGATCATTATTTTTCTCACCACGGTTTATACCATAAAAGGCGGTATGTTTTCGGTAGTCGCTACTGAGGTGCTGCAATATGTTATTATGATTTTGGCAGGGGTTTTGGTCGCTGCTTATTCGTTTTTTGCTTTTACTGATATAGAAATTACAAGTGTGATTTCATCAGAATGGAAAAATGTCTTTTTTGATTGGGAGCTAGATACCCATTGGGATGCGCAATACCAAGCGTTTAATGATTTGGTGGATTCTGAAGGTTACAAAATGTTTGGTGCATTAATAGGTATGAGCCTTTTTAAAGGTTTTTTTGCAAGTATTGCAGGGCCCACGCCAAGTTTTGATATGCAACGCATTTTATCTACAAAAACAGTAAAAGAAGCTGCATACATGGCAGGATTTACTAATCTTATTTTGTTTATACCTCGTTATTTGTTAATTGGCGGAATAGTGGTCATCGCTTTGGTAGTATTAGCACCAAGTATGGCCAACGATCCTTCGCTCACGGGTGCAGATTTGGAGATTTTATTACCTCAAGTTATTAATTTCCATGTGCCTGTTGGAGTTAAGGGATTGTTATTAGCTGGTTTGTTGGCAGCGTTTATGTCCACATTTTCGGCGTTTGTCAATGCCGGACCTGCTTATATTGTGAATGACATTTATAAGAAATATTTTAAACCCGAAGCAAGTGATAAACATTATATAAAGGCAAGTCATTTGGCTTCTTTCGCCGTGGTAACGCTTGGCGTTTTTATGGGCTTTTTTGCCGATTCCATTAACTCCTTAACTTTATGGATAACCAGTTCATTGTTTGGCGGTTATGTGGCGGCCAATTTCCTAAAATGGATTTGGTGGCGCTTTAATGGTTGGGGCTATTTTTGGGGGATGTTATCAGGATTGATTATTGCCAGTTTGCAGTTTTTACTCGATCAGAATAAGGGGAATTTCACTGAGGGTACTTTATTGTATGATCTGTCACATGTGTCGGCAATTTATTTGTTTCCTTTAATATTTGGTGTTTCACTTTTAGGATCATTCTTAGGAACATACTTAAGTCAACCAACAGATATGAAGGTTTTAAAGTCATTTTATTCGAATGTTCATCCGTGGGGATTCTGGAAACCGGTTTTAAATGAATTGAAGAAAGAAAATCCTACAATGACAAAAAACTCTGACTTTTGGTACGATATGATGAACTGTATGATAGGCATCGTTTGGCAATCGAGTATGATTGTGGTGCCTATTTATTTTGTTATCCGCGACTATCCTAAAGCATATATTTCTTTAGCCGTATTTTTGTTAACCTCGATTATTTTAAAATTTACGTGGTTGGATAAGGTGAAGAAGATTCCGAATTAAGAGGGTAGAAAATAGAGGGTAGTGGGTAGAGGGTAGAAAATAGAGGATAGAACATAGAATAGAGAGTCAAAATAATTGAACATAAGACTTTTGAACTCCGAAGGAGACATTATTATAGACATAATTATAGAAATTGGACAGAAGACATAAGACATAAGACGTAAAACCCCGAAGGGGTGGCATTATTATAGACATTATTATCCACATTTTTGTATATATAAAATGGCAATAAAAAATAAACAATAGAAAATAAAAATAGTATATGAGTACAATTCCTTGGCAAGATAAACCGGAAGGTTGCAATGATGTAGTTTGGAGATATTCAAATAATCCTGTGATTAACAGATATGATATTCCGTCATCGAACAGTATTTTTAACAGTGCCGTCGTTCCGTTTGAAGATGGTTTTGCCGGTGTTTTCAGATGTGATAACAAAGCAGTGCAAATGAATATTTTTGCGGGCTTTAGCAAAAATGGTTTGGATTGGGAAATCAATCACGATCCTATCGTCATGCAAGCAGGTAATACCGAAATGATCGAATCCGCTTATAAATACGATCCCAGAGTTGTGTTTATTGAAGATCGTTATTGGATTACTTGGTGCAATGGGTACCACGGCCCAACCATCGGAATTGCCTATACGTTCGATTTTAAAGAATTTTTTCAATGTGAAAATGCCTTTTTACCGTTCAACAGAAACGGCGTATTATTTCCACAGAAAATAAACGGAAAATACGCGATGCTAAGTCGCCCAAGTGATAACGGCCACACACCATTTGGAGATATTTACATCAGCTACAGTCCGGATATGAAATATTGGGGCGAGCACCGTTGTGTCATGAAAACCACACCTTTTGAGGATAGCGCTTGGCAATGTACAAAAATTGGCGCTGGTCCCATCCCGATTTTGACCGATGAAGGCTGGTTGATGATTTATCACGGTGTTATCAATACCTGCAACGGATTCCGTTACGCGATGGGTGCCGCCATTCTTGATGAAAATGAACCGGACAAAGTAAAATACCGAACCAAACCGTATTTATTGGGCCCGGCGGAGCTTTACGAAACTACGGGCGATGTGCCAAATGTGGTATTCCCATGTGCGGCTTTGCACGATATTGAAGAAGATAAATTGGCCATTTATTACGGTGCTGCCGATACGGTTGTGGCTATGGCATTTGGTAAATTAAGCGAAGTGGTTCAGTTTACAAAAGACAATAGTTTGTAAAAATGGGGTCCGATCCTGAATAGGATAGCGTCGATTTTCACCAACTTATTTTATAACTATCGTCCCTACGTTCAAAAAGGGACCATTTATTAATTTTATCACAATTCAATAAAAAACCAGTTATGTGTTTAAAGTATAAATTTTTGACGGCATTTTTATTAGTGTCTGCGCTAACCGCTTTTTCGCAATCAAAAAACACCATTATTCCAGAAAGTTATATTGCGTATTACACTTCAGAAGCTATAAATGTGGATGGCAATGCTGCCGATGAATCATGGCATAAAGTTGAGTGGACCAATTTATTTATTGATATTGAAGGCGTCAAAAAACCGACCTATAATACACAGGTCAAAATGTTGTGGGATAACACGTATTTCTACATTTTGGCCAAAATGGAAGAACCACACGTTTGGGCAGATATTACCGAACCTGATGCGATTATTTTTCACAATAATGATTTTGAGGTTTTTGTAGATCCTGATGGCGATACTTTTAATTATTACGAAATTGAAGTCAATGCCATCAATACGGTTTGGGATTTGTTTGTTTCAAAACCGTATCGCGAAAACAATGTGGTTTTAAATGATTGGACCGCAACAGGAATGAAATCGGCGATAACCATTGATGGTACGCTCAACAATCCTAACGATATTGATAAAGGTTGGACGCTTGAAATGGCGATTCCGTGGAGTGTTTTCAAAAAGGCCTATTTTGAAGACATTGTTCCAAAAGATAATTTTTGGCGTGTCAATTTTTCGAGAGTCAATTGGGATCATCAAATTACCGATGGCGTTTATGGTCGTAAAAAAGATGCTCAAGGCAATTATCTTCCAGAATACAATTGGGTTTGGTCACCACAAGGTGTCATTAACATGCACGAACCCGAAAAATGGGGTTATGTTTATTTTTCATCAAAAGAAGCTGGTGCAAAAGATATTTTTGAAATCCCTAATGATGAAAAAATCAAATGGGAATTATTTACCTTATACCGTGCTCAAAAAGAATATTATCAAACTCATAACAAATGGGCCTCATCTATCAACGACTTGTCAGCATCACCAATGGTTGTAGCGGGCAAAACGATTCAGCCAAAACTGGAAAAAACAAGTTTCGGATGGGTCATTTCAGCTAAAAGTCCATTTACAAATATGGAGTTGGCGATTAAGGATGATGGTGCTTTTTTTAAACGATAACTAAATGAAACAGATAACACTTATTTTTCTAATCTCGTTTTTTATTGGGTGCAACAATTCCCCTGAAAAACAGGAAGTAACACCTCAAAAAAAATCCATTGAAAAGGAGTCCCATGTTAACTTGAAGATTATCGGTTATGCAGCGGGTTATGAAGATTATGATTTTTCAAAAATTGATGCCACAAAATTAACGCATATCAATTTTGCTTTCGCCAATATTATTGATGGAAAAGCAGCGTTTGAGTTGGAAACCGATGCCGATAAAATTGCCACTTTAATCAGTCTTAAAAAACAAAACCCCCATTTAAAAGTATTGTATTCTGTCGGCGGTTGGGTTTGGTCCGATCAGTTTTCGACCATGGCAGCTTATGACGCTTCGCGAAAAAAATTTGCCGAAAGTTGTGTCGAACTTCTGAAAAAACATCAATTTGATGGTGTTGATTTAGATTGGGAATATCCTGGGCAACGCGCTGAGGATAATGATTTCCGTCCGTCCGATAAAGATAATTTTACCTTGCTCTTGGCTGAAATCCGTCAGGCCTTGGATGTTCAAGGCGCTAAAGATCAAACCCATTATTTGTTGACCATTGCCACGGGAGCGGATCAGGCTTATATCGATCATACTAATTTAGAAGAAGCACACAAACATCTCGATTTTATTAATGTGATGGGTTACGATTATTACCAAGGTTGGATGTTCCAAACTGGGCATCATGCCAATTTATATCCTTCCGATAAAGAAAAATACGGCGGAAATAGTGGTGTAGAAGCTATTGACAGACATATAAAAGCCGGTGTTCCAACAGAAAAACTGGTATTGGGAATTCCTTTTTATGGAAGACAATGGGAAAAAGTAGCACCTACTGATGTGCCTTTATATGCCTCGGCAAATCAAGGCGGATATATCATATCGTACTGGGAAATCCTTGAAAAATTGAAATCAGGCAAATACGAAAAAATGTATGACGCCTCGGCAAAAGCATCTTATTTATGGAATGCTTCCGAAAACGTTTTCATTTCTTGGGAAACTCCAAAAGAAATACAGTTAAAAGCGGAATATATCAAAGAAAAAGGCTTGGGCGGCGCCATGTTTTGGGAATATAGTTTGGATAAAGATCAGGAACTATTAAATGCCCTTTTTGAAAATTTAAAGTAATTTTTAATGAATAATCACCTACAGATGAACTCAAAAAATCTTCTATTTATTTTATCCGTTGTACTATTTATCAGCTGTAATCAAAAGCCCGAATCCATTCCTGCCATGCCATTAACTCCTGCAATAGAAGTGGATAATTCTTTTAAATTTTCAACTTGGATTACTGCCAATAAAAACAAATCGGATGCTGATTATACCACCGAATTTAAACGTTATAAAGAAGGCGGCATTGACGAGCTGTTAATAAACACCGGAACTGATCCTAAGGAATTGGAGCGTTTTGTGGCAATTGCCGCTAACGAAGGTTTAAAAGTACACGCGTGGATGTGGGCGACCAATCGTCCTGGTGATACGGTGGCCATGCAACATCCAGAATGGTATATGGTGAGCCGTGACGGAAAATCGTGTTTTGACACGCGTCCATATGTGGAATATTACCAATGGTTATGCCCAACACGGACCGAATCTCGAAATCATATTTTAGGATTGGTCGAAATGATGGCAAAAGTTGAAGGTATTGAAAGTGTGCATTTGGATTATATCCGTTTTCCGGATATTTTTCTGCCGATTGGTTTACTTCCAAAATACAATCTGAAACAAGATACGGAGATGGCAGCATATGATTTTTGCTATTGCGAAGTTTGTATCAGCGAATTTAAAAAAATCCACCATAAAAATCCGTTGGAAAGTGAAAATACCGCCATTGATATGGAATGGAAAAACTTCAGATTGAATGCCATCAGAAATTTAGTGAATGATGCTTATGTTATTGTTCAAAAACATAACAAAAAACTAACCGCCGCCGTATTCCCTTATCCAGAAATGGCGGATCACATGGTGCGCCAGCGTTGGGATAAATGGAATATTGACGAAGTTTATCCTATGATTTACCACGGCTTTTACAATGAAGAAATTGATTGGATTGGTTATGCCACCAAACAAGGTGTTACGGATGTGAAATCTGAAAATATCGGGTTGAACACAGGTGTTTATTTACCGCCATTCACCTCCGCAGAAGAATTGAAAGAAGCTATTTTTTACGCTAAAGATAACGGTGCCAAAGGTGTCGCATTTTTTGATGGACCAGAATTGACGGATGCGTATTTAAAAGCGATTAAAGAAACTAAAGAAAGTTTTAAATAGAAAAAAAATATAACTCATGTCAAATCAAAAATCCTATCGCTCCGCATTTATTCTATTGACCACTCTGTTTTTCCTCTGGGGATTTATTACAGTATTGGTGGATTCCTTGATTCCGCGATTGCGTGAACTCTTTACTTTAACTTATTTTCAAGCAGGTTTGGTGCAATTTGCATTTTTTGGAGCGTATTTTTTACTGTCCATTCCAGCGAGTTTTATCCTTTCAAAAATTGGTTATAAAAGAGGCATCATCTTAGGATTGCTGACGATGGCTGTGGGATGTTTGCTATTTTATCCGGCAGCGTCGTATCGTGTTTTCGGTATTTTTATGTTGGCTTATTTTATTTTGGCAGCCGGAATTACCGTTTTGCAAGTGGCGGCCAATCCTTTTGTGGCCGTATTGGGTTCGGAAGAAGGCGCATCGAGTCGTTTGAATTTATCGCAAGCGTTTAATTCATTGGGAACAGCGGTTGCACCTGCGGTTGGTGCCTTATTTATTTTGAGCGATAAAATCAAAACCGAAGATGAAATTGCTGGATTGCAAGGTTCCGTAAAAGAAGCGTATTTAGCATCTGAAGCTGCTGCCGTACAAACACCATTTTTAGGTTTGGCATTGTTTATCGGATTGATCGCCCTTGTTTTCTTGTTTGCAAAATTGCCACAAATGATTTCTGAAACTTCTTCAGGAACTTATAAAGAAGCTTTTCAGAATAAAAAATTGATGCAAGGTGTTTTGGGCATTTTCTTTTATGTGGGCGCCGAAGTGGCCATTGGCAGTTATTTGGTCAACTACTTTTTAGATATGAATTTGGTGTCGGTTATTAAAGAAAGCAACATCATGAAATCTATTGCCGAAACCATTCTCAACTCAGGATTAGCAGGAAAGGATGATAAAGCCGTTGTCGGTGTTTTTGTGACTTTCTATTGGTCGGGCGCCATGCTTGGCCGATTTGCCGGAGCTTATTTGACCAAAGTGATGCGACCGGGTAAAGTATTGGCAATTTTCGCGACCATTTCAATGGGATTGATCTTTTTGTCCATCAGCACCGTTGGTTTAGTGAGCATGTGGAGCATTCTGGCAGTTGGATTATTCAATTCGATCATGTTCCCAACTATTTTCACTTTAGCCATTGATGGTATCGGACATTTAAAACCTAAAGCTTCAGGGTTGCTATGTACTGCTATTGTGGGTGGCGCAATTATTCCACCGGTATTTGGATTTTTAACTGATATTATTGCATTTAAAAATGCGCTGTTGATCATTGTTTTGTGCTATGCGTACATTGTTTGGTTTGGTTATAAAAACGGAAAAGCAAAGGTTGTCGTTGCATAAATTATAAGAATAATTGAAAAATAAAAGAGTAAAGATTAATGAAAAAGCTTGGTTTTATATATGTGTGTTTTGTGTTTCTGTTTTTTCAATGTAAAGAATCAAAAGAAGTCGTAAATCAAGTTAGACTCACCACGTTTGTAAATCCGTTTATTGGAACTGACGGCCCAGGAAACACTTATCCGGGTGCAACGGTTCCTTTTGGAATGGTGCAATTAAGTCCTGATATCGGAATTTCGGGTTGGGATCGGATTGCAGGTTATTTTTATAAGGATTCCATAATTACCGGGTTTTCGCACATGCATTTATCAGGAACCGGTGCTGGCGATTTTTATGATATTTTAGTGATGCCAACCAATAGCCGATTTTCAGAACGCATGGAAATCAATCACTTTAAGCCTTTTTCAGGTTTTTCACATGATAAAGAAACAGCATCGCCAGGTTATTATTCGGTAGATTTATTGGATTATGGCATCAAAGCCGAACTCACGGCAACCGAAAGAACCGGCATTCATAAATACACATTCCCACAAGATGATCATTCTCAAATTCATATCGATTTAGGTTATTCATTAAATTGGGACAGTCCAACCGAAACTTATATCAATGTGGTGGATAATACGACCATTGAAGGTTACAGAAAATCGACTGGATGGGCAAAAGACCAGCGTGTTTATTTTGTGATTAAACTATCCAAGCCCTTTGAAACTTATGAAATGTTTAAAAACGATACACTTTCAACATCGCCGGTAACGGGTAAAAACACTAAAATCGTTTTAAATTATAAAACTTCAGAAGGCGAAGCCATCGTTTTAAAAACAGGACTATCAACCGCCAATATTGAAGGTGCTTATAAATCTTTAGAAGTCGAAGCCCCACATTTTGATTTTGAAAAATTGAAACTTGAGGCTGAAAACAAATGGGAAATCCAACTCAGTAAAATTGATATTACGATTGCTGATTCGACCAAAAAACGCATTTTTTATACCATGTTGTACCAATCCATGTTGGCGCCAACTTTATTGAGCGATCACAACGGCAATTATAAAGGAGCCAACGACCAAACGATGAACGCCAATGGTTTTGACCGTTATGATACGTTTTCGTTATGGGATACCTACCGTGCGGCGCATCCGTTGTACACTATTTTGCATCCAAACCGCGTGTCGGATATGATCAATTCGATGTTGGCGCATTATAACGAAACGGGATTATTGCCCGTATGGTCCATGCAGGGTAATGAAACCAATATGATGATTGGTTACCACGCCGTGCCGGTTATTGTGGATGCGTATTTTAAAGGCATTAAAGATTTTGATGTGGATTTGGCTTACAAAGCGTGTATTGCAAGTGCCACCGATCCTTCTCGGCAAATTGATGATTATATGGCGTTGGGCTATGTTCCGGTGGATGACCACGACGAAAATTGGTCGGTTTCAAAAACCTTGGAATATGCTTATGACGATTGGTGCATTGCGCAATTTGCAAAAGCTTTAGGAAAAACCGACGATTATAATACCTTTTTAAAACGTTCGGAATACTGGCGCAACCATTATGATTCGCAAAGTACTTTTATGCGTCCAAAATTGAAAGATGGCACGTTTATCAAAGATTTTATCCCGAAAGATTATTCACCATATTTCTGCGAAAGTAATGCCTGGCAATACTTTTGGTCGGTGCAGCATAATGTTGAAGGTTTGACGGAAATTGTTGGTGGAAAGGAAATGTTTGAGAGAAAACTGGATTCTATGTTTACTTTACAGCCACTTGCGGACGATGTTTTACCAATTTTCAGCACTGGAATGATCGGTCAATATGCCCATGGCAATGAACCGAGCCATCATGTGGCCTATCTTTATAATTACATCGAAAAACCTTGGAAAACGCAAGAATTAGTCCGTGAAATTTTAGATACCCAATATCAAGATGAACCGAGCGGCCATTGTGGCAATGAAGATTGTGGGCAAATGTCGTCGTGGTACGTATTCAATGCTTTAGGATTTTATCCGGTAAATCCGGCACAGGGCATTTATGCTTTTGGTTCGCCAATAATCGATGCAGCAACCATCGCTTTAGAAAATGGAAAAACCTTTAGCGTAAAAGCATTAAATAACAGTCCAGAAAGTAAATACATAGAGTCTGTTAGCCTAAATGGCAAAATGATTGAACGCAGTTATATTACACATAAAGAGATTATGGAAGGTGGAACTTTAGTATTTGAAATGGGAGAACATCCTAACAAAAACACCAAATACGAGATGGCACCTTCATCAAAACTATACAATTAAAAACACAGGTATGTCAGACAGAAGAAATTTTATGAAGAAAGCTGCACTAGGTACTATTGGTATCAGTACGCTAATGAGCTGTAAAGATTTAGGTGTCGAAAGCACCGTTGTTGCACCCGATAGTTCAACTAAAAAAGTGCGTAAACCTTTGGTGATTTCCACTTGGAACCACGGTTTGCCAGCCAATGAAGAAACTTGGAATCAACTCAAAAACGGAGCATCTGCTTTGGATGCTATTGAAGCCGGAATGAAAATTCCTGAAGCCGATCCTAAAGTGCGAAGTGTGGGTTATGGCGGATTTCCGGATCGCGATGGTAAAGTTACTTTAGATGCCTGTATCATGGATCATAACAGCGATTGTGGTGCAGTATCGTTTTTGCAAGGAATTATGCATCCTATTTCGGTAGCAAAATTGGTATTACAGAAAACGCCTCACGTTATGTTATCAGGCGAAGGCGCACTCGAATTTGCATTATCCGAAGGCTTTAAGGAAGAAAATTTATTAACGGCAGAATCTGAAGCCGATTGGAAAAAATGGTTGGAAGAATCCAAATATAAACCGGTCATCAATATGGAAAACCACGACACGATTTCGATGTTGGTCATTGATGAAGACGGCAATATTTCAGGCGGATGCACCACAAGCGGTGCCGCATGGAAAATGCACGGTCGTGTGGGCGATTCGCCAATTATCGGCGCCGGATTATTTTTAGATAATGAAGTGGGCGCAGCAGCAGCCACAGGTTTGGGCGAAGCCGTCATCCGAACTGCAGGAAGTGCAATGGTCGTGGAATTGATGCGCCAAGGAAAATCGCCTTTTGAAGCGTGCAAGGAAATTGTGGAACGGATTTATGATAAACATAAAAACCATAAAGACATGGAATATCTGCAAGTCGGTTTTATCGCCGTTAATAAAAATGGCGAACACGCCGGTTACAGTTTGCGATCTGGTTTTAATTATGCCATTTATGATGAAGCACAAGGCAATCGCATGGAAGACGCCACTTTTAAAATGGAATGGGAGGAATAATCTTCACCCAGAACTGCTGAAAAAGCAGTTACGACCTCCCCAAAAGAGAGGTAAACGGAAAATTTACTTAAACCTAGAACATTAAATGATCAAGAATTGAACCCCAAAGGGGTGACATAATTATAAAAATTGAATTAACAACGATTTAAACCCTGAAAGGGTGCCATTATTATAGATTTTCAAAAATGAACATTTTCAAAAAAATAGTAACCTTGGTTTTAATAACCATAACGGTATCCTGCCAAGACAGTAAATCATCAAAAGTATTTACGGAAAGTGACATTGTCATAATTCCAAAACCGGTAGAATTAACCCTGCAACAAGGTTCTTTTGAATTTAATGACCAAACGCAATTTGTGATTGCTGATGCTTCGCAAAAAGAAATCGTTTCTATTTTATCGGATAAGTTTAAGAATGCTGCAGGATGGAGTTTAAAGATTTCAGAAAAAGCACCTCAAAGTAATTTTATTGAATTTATTACTGATCATACATTAAGCGATGAAGGTTATGAATTGATCGTAACTTCTGATAAAGTCACTATCAAAGCAAAATCCTATTCAGGGTTTTTATATGCCTTGGAATCCATCAGACAATTATTGCCTACGCAGATTGAGAGCAAAACCATCGCCAATAATACTGATTGGGTCATTCCAAATCTGATCATAAAAGATCAACCACGTTTTAAATGGCGAGGTTTGCATTTGGATGTGGCACGTCATTTTTTCAAAAAAGAATACATTATGCAAACCATTGATATGTTGGCCATGCATAAAATGAACGTCTTTCATTTTCATTTGGTGGACGATCAAGGTTGGCGTATCGAAATCAAAAAATATCCAAAACTAACAGAAATTGGCGGATTCCGAAACGATCAGGAAGATGCCCATTGGGACGGCCGTCGTGTGACTACGCCTGAAGATGATGCCACTTACGGCGGATTTTATACGCAAGAAGATATCAAGGAAATTGTGGCTTATGCCAAAACAAAAGGCGTGCGCGTGGTTCCTGAAATTGAAATGCCTGCCCATGTGATGAGCGCCATTGCAGCCTATCCGGAATTGTCGTGTTTTGAAACGCCTATCGGTGTGCCA
Source organism: Gelidibacter sp. (assembly GCF_035577925.1). Classification (GTDB taxonomy): domain Bacteria; phylum Bacteroidota; class Bacteroidia; order Flavobacteriales; family Flavobacteriaceae; genus Gelidibacter. Next base: position 27,248 of record NZ_DATJCY010000339.1, read on the forward strand.
TCGGGTGGCGTTTGGCCGATCACCGAAATTTATTGTGCAGGAAAAGATTCGACTTTTGAGTTTTTGGAAAACGTGCTTTTGGAAGTCATGGAATTATTCCCATCAGAATATATCCATGTGGGTGGTGATGAGGCTACAAAAACCAATTGGGCAAAATGTCCGCAGTGTCAAAAACGAATGAAGGATGAAGGGTTGACCAATGTTGATCAATTACAAAGTTATTTTATCAAACGGATGGAACGTTTTATTTCTTCGCATGGTAGAAAACTGATTGGCTGGGATGAAATTTTGGAAGGTGGTATCGCACCAGAAGCGACCGTGATGAGTTGGAGAGGTTTTGAAGGTGGTATTGAGGCCACAAAACAAGGCCATGATGTGGTGATGACGCCAACGTCGCACATGTATTTTGATTATTATCAAGGACCGCAAAACTTAGAGCCTTTGGCTTGGGGCAGTTATATTCCGTTGAGCAAAGTTTATCAGTTTGACCCGGTTGTTGAAACGATGACACCAGAGCAAGCCAAACATGTTTTAGGCGGACAGGCTAACTTATGGGCCGAGCAAATTAAAACGGAAGCGCACTCGCAATACATGATTTTTCCAAGATTAGCGGCTTTATCAGAAGTCGTTTGGAGTCCAAAATCTTCCAGAAATTGGGATGATTTCTCACAACGAATCACCTCTCTTTTTGAACGCTATGAGTATTTAGATGTCAATTATGCGAAAAGTGCCTATTTGGTTATGGAAGAAGTTGTCATGGATATGGATAAGAAGGAGGTCTTGCTAAGCTTGAAAAATGAATTTACCGATGCCGATATCCGTTATACTTTAAATGAAAATCAACTGTCAAATAATGCCATAAAGTATACCGAACCTTTAAAAATCAATACAACGACCACCATTCACGCATCGTTATTTAAAGAGGACAAAGCCGTTGGCGTACCATTTAGTACCACTATCGAATTTCATAAAGCAGTGGGTAAAAAAGTAAGTTTTAAAGAAGCTTATAATGAACGTTACCAAGGTGAAGGCGAATTTGGATTGACCAATACCTTGCGCGGTACCAAAAATTTTATGGATGGCCATTGGCAAGCGTGGTTAAATAAGGATATGGAAGCCGTAGTCGATTTAGAAGTGCCAACACCGATAAGTGAAGTCATTTTGGGTGCTTTAGAAAATCAAGGTCCGGATATTTATTTTCCAACTTCGGTCACTGTTTCTGTTTCTGACGATGGCATCAACTTTAAAGAAGTGGGCACCGTAAAACGCGCTTTTGTTAAAAATCCAACCTCCGATTTAAAAGATTTTAAAGTTTCTTTTCAAGAACAATCCGTGCGTTATGTAAAAGTGGTAGCGACCAATTTAAAAACCATCGCAAGCGGAAATGGCGTATGGTTATTCGTCGATGAAATTATAATTAATTAGATATGAACTATTTTAAAATTATTACTGTACTCGTTTTCTTGATTGTCAATCCAATTATGGCTCAAGAAAAATTGACTAAAGAAGAACGTTTGGAGTGGTTTCAAGATGCTAAATTGGGCATTTTTATCCACTGGGGCTATTATGGTGTAAATGGTATTGGCGAATCGTGGTCGTTGTACCATAAGCAAATTCCTTATGACGATTATATGGCACAAGGAAAACAGTTTACTGCCAAAAATTACGATCCTGAAGCTTGGGCGAAATTGTTCAAAAAGATTGGCGCACGTTATGCCGTATTGACCACCAAACATCATGATGGCGTGGCGTTGTGGAACACAAAGTTCAGCCATCTTAATGTCGTTGAAAAAACACCTGCAAAACGTGATTTAGTAGCACCTTTTGTTGATGCTTTAAGAAAGGAAAATTTAAAAGTAGGTTTATACTATTCGTTGATCGATTGGTCGCATCCTGATTATGATGTGGTTTTCCCACGACCTGATACGCGCAAAAATTATCCACAAAAAAATCAAAATCAATTATCCGCATGGCAACGTTTTCTAAAATTTAACGATGGCCAGTTGAGAGAATTGAGCACTAATTTTAAACCGGATTTATATTGGTTTGATGGCGATTGGGAAAAGTCTAGTGAAGCATGGCAAGCAGAATCTTTAAAGGATTCATTATTGGCTTGGAATCCAAAAGTGATTGTCAATTCCCGTCTTAAAACCTATGGCGATTACAGCACGCCAGAACAAGGTGTTCCTGTGGTAAGACCTGACGGTGCATGGGAATTTTGTATGACGATGAACGATAATTGGGGATATTTTCCGTCAGATACCAATTACAAGCCAATCTCACAAATCATCCGGACTTTTGTTGAAGTTATTGCTTCGGGAGGGAATTTATTATTGAATGTCGGTCCAAAA
>NZ_DATJCY010000340.1:0-6906 GCF_035577925.1 Gelidibacter sp.
AGAGTAGTTAGTGAAGGCCAGGTGGCAGGACAATATTTGAAGAAAAGTTTTATTGAAACTAGGGAAGGTAGTTTTGAAGAACATCCGTTGTATATGATTTGGGATAAAGAACATTATCAAATAAACATTCTTCTAAAAAGTCATACAAATACTAGTGAAATCATTTTTAAGCAGATTGCTAATTATTAAAAATGGTGTGGTTGTGGCGCATGACAGTCATGGTGGGATTAATAGATTGGGGTTAGGGGAGTTGGTGTAAGATATATTCTAAATTTTAAGGCAATTGGACGCAACCAATTACAATTTATGTATCTATAATAAAAGTTAATTATGAAAAAAATAGTATTTACCTTAATTACAGCTGGATTATTGTTGTCCTGTAATAACGACGATGATTCTAACTTAGATACCGATTTAATTGGAAAGTGGCAATTAATAGAAGTTTTATCAGATCCTGGAGATGGAAGTGGAACTTTTTCTTCTGTTGAAAGCGATAAAACTATAACTTTTAGAAATGGAGGAATCATTGTTTCTAATGGAAGCTTATGCGATATGGGTATAACTTCAGATAGGCCAACTTTTGGAACCTATTCCAGTTCTGAATCGACATTTAATTCAACAGATTGTAATAATTCAGAATATGATTTCGAATTTGAAAAGAATGGAAATATCTTGATTATTAAGTACCCTTGTATTGAACCTTGTCAAGCGAAATATAAAAGGATATAAAAAAGTTGTTTCTAGCAGTGTTAAGATTTGCATTTGTAAATCTTTTACGAAAAACTCCCTCATTTCGACAAGCTCAATGTCCAAAGAGGGAGTTTTTTTATTCTAACGTCGCATGCGATACGAACTTATAATCTGTTTTAGCTTCATTTTTAAATCTTCGCCCGTATCATAAACCATGTCTTCATTGGATGGAAACGGAACACGTCTGTTGCGTAGCAAATTGCGATCTTGCTGACTTAAAGCACGCTCGTCGCCGCTCACGGTGGCATAGATATGATCAAAAATAAATTCGCTGCTAATAGGAAAAACGTCTAAAGTCTGATTGGTTTTTAGATCCACATATACTACATCGGCAATGACTTGAGTTGATTTGAATTGTTGGAATTCAAAATAACGTGCTTTTACAGTGATGATATTGTCAATTTTTATGTCATTTCCTAAACTGTCTTTGGCTACGTTTCCGTTTTTGTCTTTTTGATATTTCCAGCCATCTACAATTTGCCGTTCTCGCAATAGTTGTTTTTCATTTAATTTTTCGGGCGAAATATTAATGCGTTTTAATTGCAGTGCCATCGCATAATCATAGTTTAGTTTTCTATCCCGTTTGGCATGATATACGGTCCAAAATTGATCTAATCCGTAAGTATCAAAATTTAGTAAGTCGTCTTCAAGACGTTTAGGAATCACTTGATCGGTTTGGTTTTCGATGGTTACAATCACGTAGTCCGTACCAAGATTGTGCGCTTTTTGCATCAAATTACGCACGTCTTTGTAATTCGGGTTGATCTGATCGATATATTGAAATTTGTTGAAGGCTTCCTTAATGTCGTATTTGTTGGGCGAGTTGAGCATTTGAGAGGCGTTGCGATACACATAATCAGAAACATTATTGCGCGATCCGGCAATGGCATTGGAATAATCTTTAAAATCGAAGCGCACTGGTTTGTTTCCAATACTTAGTGGCAGCACCGGCTTAATGGCTTCCTGACGGGCGTTTAATCCCAGATAAAGATCGTAGATGTTTTTATAATGTTCTGGATTGCCGTCTTTTTTAAGATGATCGATGCTCTGCAGATCGCGTTCTGTTGCTTTTACAAAAGCATTATGAAGCATAGCCACATAATCTTGTTTGCGCTCTTTGTTTCTGTTGGTCTCAAGCTTTCTTAAAGCATCGTTAATAGCCTGGTCGTAATTGCCAGAATGAAGTGATTTTTCAATTTGTTTTTTGCCGCCACAGGAAACAAGTAGTAAAATAAATGCGGTATAAAGTAGTTTTTCTTTCATGTATCTGATATTAAAAAACATGAAAACCGGTAAGTATCGATCTTCATGCTTTCAACTTCAATTTCAAGTTATTTCTTCTTATTATAAACAGGCAGCAACTGTGTTGAAACCTCACCAAAACCGATTCTGGTGCCGTCTTTTTCGCAATGGCCACGCATGATCACGGTATCAAAATCATTAATGAATTTGCGCTCTGAGCCGTCTTTCATTTTTATAGGTTTTTCACCTCGCCAAGTCAGTTCCAGCATCGATCCGTAGGAATCTTCCGTAGGCCCCGAAATGGTGCCACTTGCCATCATATCGCCTGAATTTACAGGGCAGCCGTTAACCGTATGGTGTGCCAATTGCTGAGACATGTTCCAGTACATATATTTAAAATTGGATTTGCTGACAATTGTTTCCTTGGCGTTTTTAGGGCGAATGGCTACTTCTAAATTGATGTCATAACCTTTTTTTCCTTTGGATTGCAAATACGGTAAAAGTGGTTTAATGGGTTTTGGGCCCGCTACTTTGAAAGGCTCCAAAGCGTCGAGTGTTACAATCCAAGGGGACATTGACGATGCAAAGTTTTTGGCCAAGAATGGTCCTAATGGCACATACTCCCATTTTTGGATATCGCGTGCTGACCAATCGTTAAAAAGGACCAATCCAAAAATATATTCTTCGGCTTCATTGACATCGATAGACTCGCCCAAATCGTTGGCATTGGTGGTGATGAATGCCATTTCCAATTCAAAATCAACCAGTTTTGAGGGTCCAAATATGGGTTCTGTGGCGCCTTCTGGCAGGGTTTGGCCTTGCGGTCTGTGGATTGGAATTCCTGATGGAATAATAGACGAGCTACGGCCATGATAACCCACGGGAATGTGCAGCCAGTTGGGCATCAGTGCGTTTTCAGGATCTCTAAACATAGTGCCTACATTGGTGGCATGCTCCTTACTTGAATAAAAATCGGTATAATCCCCAATATGTACCGGGAGTTGCATTTCAATTTCGTCCAATCTAAAACAAACAATCTCTTTATGCTTAACATTATGTTTTAGGGTGGTGTTGTTGCTGTCAAAAATTTCGGCAATTCGGCTTCTAACGGCACGCCATGTTTTTCGGCCGTCGGCAATAAAGTCGTTTAGAGAATCTTGCAGAAAAATATCATCCGTGAGCGGAATCCCATCAAAATAACCTAATTGGTGAAGTGCTCCAAGATCAATGGCGGTATCACCAATGCGTGTGCCAATGGTAATGATATCATTACGTGTTAAAAAAACGCCAAATGGAATGTTTTGTATAGGAAAGTCAGAGTTTTTTCCTACATGTAGCCATGAGGTTCTGTCCGGATTATTTGCTGCTAATGACATACTGTTTCAATATATTAGTTTAATATAAAATGTAGTCAAACCTACATATTTTTTTTAATTTAAAATAAATTTTAAGAAAAAATACATTAAGGATCAAAAATCGGATAAAATCATTTTACGAATAAAATTGAATCCAATAGGAATTTTGTGTTTTTGTGTATTTTCGAAGAATTAACACATTGATAAATAATTGTATATAAAATTTTGCTGGTTTGCTTGAATTTTGGATGTTTGGGAAGTCATTTTAAAATATCGGATAGTAAATGGTAATACTTAAAAATACAGATTATTGAAATTTAAAACAGAATTTAAAGTTACAAGAATAGGATTTAATCAAGATTTTATAAAGCCTTAAAAAGAGGAAATGAAAGAACTTTTCGAAACATTTAAACCACAAAATTCAATCATAAAAAAATACATTGCCTATTATTATGTGGACATCAAGCCTAATTTAAAGTTTAGGACAACGTGAAATTGTATTTCAACAAGAAAGTGAATTTTGACCAAGAATGGATGTTAAAAAACTTTCAAAAAAATCAAGATCGAGAACAAATTTGGATACATAAAATTGAATTAAAAATATAAAAATATCAACCATCTCCTTTTTAACTGTCATTTTGAAAATATTGAGAGAATTTTCCTTGTTGTTTAAGAAATTCTAAATACTTTAACCGATTAAAATTTGACAATATATTAACATGGAGAATATCATCGATCTACTAAATTCCATCATTTGGAGTAATGCTTTAATTGTTTTATGTATTTTCGGTGGATTATACTTTTCGATACGAACTCGTTTTGTTCAGATCCGATTAGTTAAAACCATGGCCAAGGAGTTATTTGCTGGTCAATCTTCGGACAAAGGCGTTAGTTCTTTTCAGGCTTTTGCTCTGGCCATTTCAGGACGCATTGGAACTGGTAACATTGCTGGAGTTGCAACAGCTATAGCAATAGGAGGTCCCGGTGCTATTTTTTGGATGTGGGTCGTAGCTTTTTTTGGTGCATCAACTGCTTATGTAGAAGCTACTTTGGGCCAAATTTATAAAGATGTACGCGGTGGAGAATATCGTGGAGGACCAGCTTATTATATTCTCAAAGGCCTGGGAATAAAGTGGTATGCAACTTTGTTTGCCATAATTACGATTATTAGCTGTGCGTTTTTCTTGCCAGGTGTTCAAAGCAATAGTTCTTCTGTTGCCATGAAATTGGCATTTAATATAGATCCACTTTATTCAGGAATTGCAACTGCGGTCTTGCTGGGCATTATAATTTTTGGAGGTGTTAGACGAATTGCAAAAGCTGCTGAATGGATTGTTCCCTTTATGGCAGTAGGTTATGTTTTGATGGCAGCTATTATTATCGGAATGAATATCGGTGAGGTTCCTGCTGTTTTTAAATTAATTTTTAATAGTGCTTTTGGTATAGATTCAACTTTTGGAGGAATCATTGGTTCTGCTATTGCGATGGGTGTAAAGCGAGGTTTATATTCCAATGAAGCGGGGCAAGGAACTGCGCCTCATGCCGCCGCCGCCGCCGAAGTTGATCATCCGGCAAAACAAGGATTGGTGCAAGCGTTCTCTATTTATATTGACACTTTATTTGTGTGTACGGCCACTGCCTTAATGATTCTGTTTTCGGGTCTATACAATGTTTCTGATGGGGCTGGAGGTTATTTGGTCAATACATTAGAAGGTGTTGATTCTGGTCCCGAATTCACGCAATATGCTATTGATCATTTTATTCCGGGTATCGGTGTTGGGTTTGTAGCTATTGCCTTATTTTTCTTCGTTTTTACAACTTTGATGGCATACTATTATATGGCCGAAACCAATTTGAACTTCATGTTTAAGGATAAAATCAATCCAATTGCATTGTTCATTTTACGAATTGCACTTTTGGCAACCATTGTTTTTGGATCAATGAATACGTCTGCACGTGCTTGGGATTTAGGCGATATTGGTGTAGGAATGATGGCTTGGCTTAACTTTATAGCCATTCTCTTATTACAAAAACCTGCTATTCGAGCATTGAGAGATTATGAGAAACAGAAAAAATTAAAAGGGAAAGTGAAATTTAATCCAACAGAATTAGGAATAAAAAATGCAGATGCTTGGACTAATAAAAAAGATTGAAATTAATATCACAAAAACTAAAACTGTCTTTAAAATAAATAGTTATCCTATATTTATTAGTCTATAAATTAAAGGGCTAAAAAATTGTCAAAGTTTGTTTTTCACCTCGAAAGATCACAACGTTTCCCTTCAATGTTTTTATGGCAATTGAACTAGCCAAAGATGGATTGAAGAACATTTGCTGAACGGTTGTTTATCCGAAAGCGTTTGAAGCTGTTTGATATCAATTGAAAACAAATAATTGATTCGATAAAATTGAAGATATCATATACGTTAAAACTTATTGACTATTTTCATTTCGTGAATTAACAAAAAGAGCAGTTTAGTAAATAGAAATCAAAAAGTAAAATGGATATGACAATTACAATTATGACCGCAGTTTTACTGCTAACCCTATTTTCTCCTTTTGGTGTTTATTATGCTGTCAAAAGGGCAAGAGTTAAAGATTATCAATCCCATCAAAAACTTCAAAACATCATCTTCATTGTTTGTGTTTTGGGTGTTTTACTTTTAGAAGGCTTGATTCGTTATTCGGGTGGTTCGGGAAGTTTGGCTTCCGAAAGCAAGTATTATGGCACCAGTTTTTTTAAAATTATTTTATACTCCCATATCATTGTTGCCGTTTTAAGTTATCTTATTTGGACTTTTTTGATTATAATTTCTAATATTCAATTTCGTAAAACCTTGCCAGGGAAATTATCAAAGCTCCATAAAAGTTGTGGCTTGATTATTTTTGGAGGTTTAATTTATACTGCAGTCACAGCATTGGCAGTTTATGTAATGAGTTTAAATTTGGTGTAAAGCTTCTTTGAATTCGAAACATAAAAAGTATGATATGACGGAACTTTCTTCTGAATATTGGAATACCCTTGCAAGCCAGCTCATTGTAATAAGTTCGCTTTTGTTCGGATTTTCTTTCTCAATGCTTATTCCAATTACAAATATGATTATTGAACAAAGGTTGAAAAGAAAATTATTCAGAGCACTAACAATGTAGACTTCTGGATTTATTGTTTCAATCTTTGCCATGATGAACTTATTATGTGAACGATTAAAGGCTATCCTTTTTCAGTTACAAATAGTTTATTGTTATTTCCACGAATAATCGGTATTGTTTCCTTTACGATAGGATTAATTTCAATCATTTATATGATCTCCTATATGATCTCCATTTCAGGACGAATAAACGATTTAAACTCAAAGTGGTTTTCGTTGACTGTTGGAGTAGTTTCTCTTATCTTAATAAATTTAATGTTGGGTTAAGTAATAACCATGGCATAAAAAGGACTGTGTTTTTAATCAATGTCTGTGCTGCGGCCAGAAATTTGTCTTAATGAAACTAATAATATGCCGCCCGACGCTACTGAATAGCACATTTTTATTGGTACACGACAATAAATTTATTT
>NZ_DATJCY010000341.1:0-3972 GCF_035577925.1 Gelidibacter sp.
TGGTATATAATAAGCAGGCATATCATAAAAATATTTATAAGTGCCCGACCCCATGAAATAAAGATTATTACTCTCAGGATCAATGTTAAAATCCTCTTCAATTAACTTATGCGCTTCAAAGATATCTTTGCCTATTAAATCCGTGAATTCTGTAAAATTCATAATATTAATTTAAGCCTTTGTTTTTTAGCATATTAAAAGCATTACACACTTCACACCAACTCCCCCAACGCTAATCTATTAATCCCACCATGACTGTCATGCGCCACGACCACACCATTTTTAATGACCAGTAATTGTGGCGATTCATGCCTCACTTGAAATTTCTCCGCAATCGCATTAGAAATCGCCCTAAAATTCAACAAATCCAAATAATAGAGATCAGCGTCATTTTCGGAAAGCTTGTAATCTTTTTTAAATTGATTTATCACCATTCTACTAACTCCACAACGTGTAGAATGTTTAAAAATGAGCTGCGTTTTGGTTTTCGAATTTTCAACAATCGCATCCAATTGTTCCATACTGTTCAAAGCAATCCAAGGCGTTGCTTCCTCTTGCTTTGATTCTCCCGAGCCTGTCGAAGCACCAAATAATTTCCCTAATAATCCCATGACATTTTTTTTAATTACACAATTGATAACCGACAACCGATCATCTGATAACCTTAAACTTTTACCATTCCCTTAACGGTAAATTTCTTTACTTTTAATTATCTTTAAATAACTTTTTCCTAAACCTTACAAAACCTCACCTACTGACTAAACGTCATTGACTTATTCTTTTTTTATGACTTTTTGTCCTACAATTTGTATTGGTAAGATAATTGAAATATGCTTTTGGAAAATTAGACAATTAATATAAAACACAACATCCTAATATATGAACTTTAACAATTATACCATTAAATCTCAAGAGGCCATCCAACTTGCGCAACAGCTTGCGCAAAGTTATGGCCACCAACAAATAGAAAACGAGCATATTTTTAAGGCTATTTTTGAAGTTGACGAAAACGTATTGCCGTTCCTTCTCAAAAAATTGAATGTTAACATCAATCTGCTACAACAAACTTTGGACAAGCAATTGGAAAGCTTCCCAAAAGTGAGCGGTGGCGATCTTATGCTTTCCAGAGAAGCCAATAAAACACTCAATGAAGCAGCCATCATTGCCAAGAAAATGAAAGATGATTATGTCTCCATTGAACATTTGATCATTGCTGTTTTTAAATCGAACAGCAAAATCGCCCAAATGCTCAAAGACCAAGGCGTTACCGAAAAAGCACTAAACGCTGCCATCGACGAACTTCGCCAAGGCGATAATGTCACCTCACAAAGTCAGGAAGAGACCTACAATTCCCTGAACAAATATGCCAAAAACCTCAACCAAATGGCTAAAGATGGCAAGTTGGATCCTATTATTGGCCGTGATGAAGAAATAAGAAGAATCCTTCAAATCTTATCCCGCCGCACCAAAAACAATCCTATTCTTGTGGGCGAACCGGGTACAGGAAAAACAGCAATCGCCGAAGGTTTAGCGCACCGAATTATAGATGGCGACGTTCCTGAAAACCTAAAAGATAAACAAGTGTACTCCCTGGATATGGGCGCCCTTATTGCCGGCGCCAAATATAAAGGCGAGTTTGAAGAGCGCCTTAAAGCAGTCATCAAAGAGGTGACTTCAAGTGATGGTGATATCGTCCTGTTTATTGACGAGATCCATACCCTTGTGGGTGCAGGTGGTGGTCAAGGCGCCATGGATGCCGCTAATATCTTAAAACCGGCATTGGCCAGAGGAGAACTCCGTGCCATTGGAGCAACTACGTTGGACGAATATCAAAAGTATTTTGAAAATGACAAAGCATTAGAACGTCGTTTCCAAAAGGTAATGGTGGATGAACCGGATACTGAAAGTGCAATTTCCATCCTCCGTGGCATCAAGGAAAAGTACGAAACCCATCATAAAGTTCGTATTAAAGACGAAGCTATTATTGGCGCGGTAGAATTATCCGAACGCTATATCACCAACCGATTCCTTCCGGATAAAGCCATTGATTTGATGGACGAAGCGGCTTCAAAACTGCGCATGGAAATCAATTCAAAACCTGAAGAACTGGATGTATTGGATCGAAAAGTGATGCAGCTGGAAATTGAAATCGAAGCCATTAAGCGTGAAAAAGATGAAAATAAATTAAAATCGCTACGCTCCGATCTTGCTAATCTTAAGGAAGAACGCAATGAAATGAATGCCAAATGGATGAGTGAAAAAGAAGTTGTGGACAACATCCAAATTGCGAAATCCAATATCGAAGAATTCAAGATTGAAGCCGAGCGCGCCGAACGTGAAGGTGATTACGGAAAAGTAGCTGAAATCCGCTACGGCAAAATCAAGGAAGCACAGGCCGAACTTGAAAAACTGCAACATGAATTGCAAGAAAACCAATCGGGAAGTTCTTTGATCAAAGAGGAAGTAACTTATGAAGACATCGCAGAGGTTGTAGCCAAATGGACCGGTATTCCTGTGACCAAAATGCTACAAAGTGATCGGGAAAAACTCTTGAAATTGGAAGATCAATTGCACAAACGTGTGGTGGGTCAATATGAAGCGATTACGGCGGTGAGTGATGCGGTAAGAAGAAGTCGCGCCGGATTGCAAAACCCTCAAAAACCTATCGGTACTTTCCTCTTTTTGGGAACCACCGGTGTAGGAAAAACGGAATTGGCAAAAGCTTTGGCCGAATACCTCTTTAACGACGAGAACGCCATGACACGAATAGATATGAGCGAATACCAAGAACGCCATAGCGTGAGCCGATTGATTGGCGCACCTCCAGGATATGTGGGTTACGATGAAGGCGGACAGCTTACTGAAGCCGTGAGAAGAAAACCATATTCGGTAGTCTTGCTCGATGAAATAGAAAAAGCGCATCCGGATACTTTCAATATCTTATTACAAGTTTTAGACGAAGGTCGATTGACGGATAATAAAGGGCGTGTTGCTGACTTTAAAAACACGATCATTATCATGACATCCAATATGGGAAGTGACATTATTCAACAGCGTTTTGAAGCTACAAAAGACCTCAACTCAGCCATTGAATCAGCAAAAGTGGATGTGTTGGCACTTTTAAAACAAAGTGTACGCCCCGAGTTTTTAAATAGAATTGATGACATCATTATGTTTACGCCGTTGTCAAGACAGAATATTCTTGAAATTGTTGGCCTTCAACTTAAAGGTTTAACCAAAATGTTGGCAGACCAAGGGATTACCTTCGACGCTACAGATGAAGCCATCGAATATCTTGCTACACAAGGTTACAATCCCGAATATGGCGCACGTCCTGTAAAACGAGTGATTCAAAAAGAAGTACTGAACGAATTGAGTAAGGAATTATTGGCCGGGAAAATTAAAAATGATAGTATCGTCCTATTGGATTCATTCAATGACAAACTGGTCTTTAGAAACCAAGCAGAATTGGTTAAAAGCGAAGATCATAATCAGTAAACATCAACACTTTGTTGGTGTTTAGAAAGTCCGTAAGGATTTTTTCATAATTAGTTGGTTAGGTGAGAGCAGCACCTGTCTTTTTAAGGCAGGTGTTGCTTTTTCATGTTAGCACATTACAAAAAAACATCTCTGATTGTATTCCCTTCAATCCTGATAATTCTGTGAGAAGTTGAAATTGAATCCCGATAGCTATCGGGAGAAGTTGAAGTTGAATAATTAATGCAATTCACGTCCAAATAAAATCAGTGGAAAATCAGCCCAATCAGTGTCATCCGCGTTCCAACAATAAAATCGAAATTGAATAATTAATGCAATTCACGTCCAAACAAAATCAGCGAAAAATCAGCCAAACCAGTGTCATCCGCGTTCCAACAATGAAATTGAAATTGAATCCCGATAGCTATCGGGAGAAGTTGAATAATTAATGCAATTCACGTCCAAACAAAATCAGCGGAAAATCAGCCAAACCAG
>NZ_DATJCY010000342.1:0-10296 GCF_035577925.1 Gelidibacter sp.
CGGGTAGTTTTTCTGGATTTTTTCCCAACATATTTGCAAGCTTTTCTACGACAAATATACAAATACCTGTAATGAAAAACAAGCTTAATAACGGTTAATACACTGGATTATAGATGATTAATCTACCTTAAGGAGTAACTAGATAGATTTTAGTTTTTGATAATGAAGATTTAGCGGGCTAAATCAAGTAATCAAAGGCTAAAAGATGCTAAAAAGAGCATCAAAAGACAACTAAAAAATATAATCACTCGCAAAATAAATATTTCGTTAAAATTTAAACAGGCTCTAGGCAAATCAGGTCATGTGTCTTTCTGTATGAATCAATAATACAAAGCTCAAATCTATTTTTTCAAAAGTATCAATTCAACCATTTTAAGCATTTTTAAATGTTTGGGTTGGTTTTTGTTTATATTTGTTAATATTAACTTTAAAACGTCAAAATGAATAAATTCATTTTAGCATTTGTTTTGTTACTGACACCTATGGTTTATGTCGCTGCACAAAGTGACGAAAAAGTTAAGGGAGACAGAAATGTAACGATAAAACAAACCTATATTGACCCATTTAATAAGATTGTTGTAGGTGAAGATTTTACCGTTGAAATTATCTATAACAGCAAGCCCTCAGTTGAAGTTGAAGCCGATAGTAATCTTCATGAACTCATTAATTTTGATGTTGTTGACGGTATCCTGACTTTTGCAACGACAAAAAAAATAACTTCGAGCAAACGGATGAACATCAAAGTTAATTATTCCGACGGATTAGAACATATTGAGGTTTTGGAAAATGGCGAAATCCGATCATTAACATCTTTGGAACTAAAAAACGCCACCTTAAAAACCTCTGGGTCATCTCGCACCTATCTCAATATAAAAACAGGCGATTTTAACTACACAGCATCAGATAAAGCAAGAGCAAAATTAAATGTTAATGCTACAAACAGTATAATTGTACTCAATGATAATGTAAAAATAGAAGCATTACTTAATTCAAAAATGGCTAAAATAGATCTTTATCAGCGTGCCAATGCAAAACTTGAAGGCACAATTGACAACACCCAGTTACGGATGGACAACTCATCGGTCTTTAATGGAAAAGAATTTTTAACCAACACTTGTGATCTAACTGCCGATTTGGGCAGCTCAACAACCATTCGTGTTAATAACAGCATCACAATTGCCGCTACAGGAAATAGTGAAGTCTATTTATATAATACCCCAAAAATTACATTGACAACTTTTGTGGGCACCTCAAAACTTCAAATGAGAGAACGCTAGATCGACATAAAAAGAGCATATATAAAAAAAGTGCCTATGATAGATTTCAATCTACTTTAGGCACTTTTAAATTTATACAAATAGCATCTTAATAACGCCAATCTTAATTAGTTGCAGTATCTGTTTCAATTGAACTTTCAATTTCTGCCAAATAACGCTCGGCATCCAATGCTGCCATACATCCCGTACCTGCTGCAGTAACGGCTTGTCTATACACATTGTCGGCGGCATCACCAGAAACAAAAACACCGTCAATATTTGTTTTGGAAGTTCCTGGTACATTAATAATATAGCCTGTTTCGTCTAGATGCAAATAGTCTTTAAAAATATCTGTGTTTGGTTTATGCCCAATAGCTACAAAAAAACCGGTTGCTTCTATGTCATGTACCTTATTTGTAATATTATTTTTAACTCGTACGCCGGTTACAACTTGCCCGTCGCCCAAAACTTCTACGGTATCGGTGTTAAATAAAATTTCGATGTTTTTAGTGTTTTTTACACGTGCTTCCATAATACGAGAAGCTCTAAACTCATCACGCCTTACCAACATGGTCACTTTTTTACAAAGTTTTGATAAATAGTGTGCTTCTTCACACGCTGAATCTCCTGCACCAACAATAACAACTTCTTGATTTCTATAGAAAAAACCATCACAAACAGCACAAGCCGAAACACCACCACCTAATTGTAAATATTTTTGTTCGGAAGGAATTCCAAGATATTTTGCGGTCGCTCCTGTCGAAATTATTACCGTATCACAATGGATTTCTTCAGTTTCATTGACCCAAACTTTATGAACATCACCAGAAAAATCGACCTTTGTAATCCAACCGTCCCTTACATCAGTTCCAAAACGTTCGGCTTGCTGTTGCAACTCCAACATCATTTCCGGTCCTGTAATACCATTTGGGTAACCAGGAAAATTCTCAACATCATTCGTGGTGGTCAATTGACCCCCAGGTTGCTCTCCTTGGTAAAGCACTGGAAACATATTTGCTCTTGCTGCGTATATAGCTGCCGTATATCCTGCTGGTCCTGAACCTATAATAAGGCATTTAACTTTCTCAATTGAATCTGACATAATCTCTTATTAGTTTTGAACTTACAAAAATAGAGATTTTGCATCAAAATAGCCATTAATATTATCAAAAGTTGTTAGTAACTCATTAGTGTTGAAACTAACTATTACAACTTTTTTCGTATCTCGACTTCATGAGTATTTTGTATTATTAAACACAACTCCCCTACTTTATTAACAAGCTAAAAGCCTAAAATAAAATAATTTAGCTATTTAATTTACAATCATTATCCCTTAAAATTTAATCTGAAATATCAAAATCAAAAGTTTGTTTGAGAAGTAAATGAACTATTTAACTCCTAATTTTAAAATGCAATTAAAAATCTTATATAGAATCGAATGAGGAATGGATGGAATTATAGGATTCATATTGGAATTTAATGGATTGGTGATCCAAAACCATTTTATTCAATTCATCTATAGAAGTCGAAACATCCAACCATTTTTCCAATTCAACGCCGTGAAGTACAAAAGGTTTTAAATAAGATATATTTGGAATTGATTCAAAAGATTCATTGACTTGGGTCATGACCATGGAACAGGTAATGAAGCCATCATTAAGTTTATTATAAACGCCAGCTATTGCAAAAGGCTCAAAGTTTGAAAGATGCACATGACAATGTTCAACCGTGCCATTGGTTAACAGCGTTGTAAAAAAACCTGTCGCAATTATAATACAACGTCTGTTTTCAAGAAGATTGTTATAAAGACCACGACCGGTTTGCAGAACATCAATTTTTACATTTAACGTATTTACAACATCTTGGAAAACACTCCAATGATCTTCAAAATTTTCAGGCAATAATCCCCAAATAGCAAAAGTAATCTTATGTGTATCGGCACAGGTAATTACCGAAACGGTTGATTCCTTTAAACCATCAATAATTTCCTGGGGCTCATAAAGCTTGGGAAATTCGAAAGTAGCCTGAAAATTATTTTCAATGGATTTCTTACTTGCGATATTGGAGATCTTATAAAACATGTAAAAAAATTAATGTGTATGTAAATCACATATGATTATTAAATTTTCAATTCTCCTAATCCCTACTTCAGTCGTTTAGTAGGGATAAATTGAACTGCTCTTTTTATTGTTATTTGGAAGAAAAAAAAATCGTTTAATCAACATTAAATCACTCTATTCAATTATTCTACTTACTACAGATCCTGCAGTTCTCTAATATTCATAACACTATATTCAATGGTATGTTTCTGGATTTTCAATAACTCTTTAATTGCATATGGAAGTGCGTTATTTTTCAATACGTCATTATATTCTTCAATTGACATAATATCGCCATTTATGGCTTTTTTAAGCATGGCCTCGTCATCTTCAAAAAACCATGATTTAATATCAATCCAAATAGGAAATGAACGATATTTATCAACTTCCGTTGGATTGTTTTTATGATCAATACCTTGGAGTTCAGATTTTAATTGATCCCCAAAATCATGACGTTCCTGTGCTTTGTTGATGAAATAAGATTTAAGCTTGGCAAGCTTCACTTTATTTGCGGCTTTTTTAAATTCTTTTTCGGCATCATAATTTTTTTCCATCAAGTCAGTCAATCTTTTGCCTAGCTTAATTACGTATTTGCCCATCATCCTTTGTTTTTACGTTCCTCACAATCTGGCGCACCTCGTTTTTAGCTTCTTGATATTAAATTGTGCTAAATTGAAATAATTCAAATTGCATAACAACCGTCAATCAAGGTTCAAAACGTTATTTAACAGCAGACAACCTCAGCAATTTACAATTATGCCGAGGTTGTTCCTTCTAACCAACTAACCAATATAAAGCGTATAAAACTCTTATATTGATACTAAATTATAAACTTGATCCTATAATTAATCGCTCTATCCATCAAAGGATTAACGGTATCCAAATTTTTAACAGATGATTTTAATATTACATAAATATTATATATTTGTATAATATTTGCCACCTAACATTCTATTTTCTATATTATACCAAGTTCCAAGTGTTACTTGTTCCTTTTAAGTGATGTGAAATTTGAAATTTCAATCTTTTAATTTATGTTGAGTATATTATGATAGAAGTAATTGTTAATGCAAAAAGCATTGAAGCCACACTTGTACAGATGCAAAACTTTTTAGGAGGCGAAATTTCAGAACGTTGGGGCGAACATACACTCAGTTTTGACAATGATGTTGGAAAAGGATGCATAAGGTGCATTACCTTTGATTGGGGCGTAGGCTTAGTGGAAATTGATGCTCTTTTTTTCGATGATATTTTGTTTTTATACCAAGTTGCAAACTCAAATCCTATACATTTTTCATATTGTTCGCAAGGATATTTCAAACATCGGTTTGCAAACGAACCCAATTTTCACACTATAGAACAATACCATTCTTCAATTTTTGTTTCTAAAAAATTGTTAGATGTTTACACACTTCTTCCAAAGGACACTCATATTATTATAAACGACATACACGTTTTAAGAACCGAGTTTTTAAAAAAACGTAACAACCAATTCTCTGAGCTTAATGAAAATCTGTACAAGGTTTTTTCGGATGATAAGGACGAATCTGAATTTGCCTACTACAGCCCAATTCATTTAAGAATGGAGGATTATGTCAAAACACTGCGCGACCTCAATGCAGAAGGTATGACACGTATTTTGCAAATTGAAGGTGAGGTTTATCACCTCCTCTCCATGCACATTGCCCGGCACGAAAAATATCAAAACCGTGATGTTGTACCCAATTCTCTTTTAAAAGAAGAATTGAAATCTATTAGAAAGCAAGCGAAAAAAATTATTGACGATCCGTCGCTAAATTATAATTTAGAGCAAATTTCCAAGGATTCTGGACTTTCTCAAGCCAAACTACAAGAAGGATTTAAATTTTTATACGCTCGGACAGTTACTGAATATGTTAGACATATTAGATTGGAAGCAGCTAGAGACTTAATGAACACAAGTGATTTAAATATATCCCAAATTGTATATACTATTGGGTTTACCAGTAGAAGCTATTTTTCTAAAATATTCAAGGAAAAATATGATATGACACCACACGAGTTCCGAAAAAAAATAGTGGTGATCGACGAATAAAATAATTCGAAAAAAATATTTATCTTCTAATCAGCCTTTTCAATAAAACAAGTGCACCATATTTACCGACCGCTTTTAATCCAGAGTTCACCCAATTTATTGGTCGCATATCTTGCTGAAAATCGTTTTTAAGACCTTTCATTTCTTCCCAAGCAATCCGGCGTTCAAGCTTTAAACGGTTCAGCTCATAGTCAATTTCATCAAAAGATTTATAGGTTTTCATGGCTTATGATTTAAAAAATATCGTTTGAAATTTTGCAATTATTTTTGCATCAAAACGGCGTCTCATTTTATAGATAGCAAAAGACATAATCAAAAAGAAACCACCTATTATAAGATAACCCAAAGCTATTTGTCCTAAAGCATCACCTATTGCAATTGCTGCGGAAATGGCCAAAAAAATTAAACCTATAAACAATACGGCTCCAATAACTAGTGCTTTTCCCATCATGCTAATGGTAAAAGTCAATTGCTGAAATACCTTTAATTTTAAATATTCAAAAGATGTATCAATATATCTTTCACCAATGTCCGATGCTTTATTGGACGTATCATTTATAGATTCAAAAATGTTCATATCTTAAAGTTATGATTTTTTTAATTTTTTATTTTTTTCTTTCAGCATGGCCAATTTATCTTCCAATGTTTTAATAACATCTTCAGCAGTATGGCTAGCATCAGATACAATCGATTCTACTTTCTCTTCAAGTGTTTGTGCTTTATAGCCAACTGTATCAACAATATTATCTCTTAAATGCGATGCCTTGTTGGCAATAGAATCTCTTGCCGCAATAGCACTATCAGCAATTTTATCCCTTGCAGCTAATGCCTCGTCAGAGATTCTTTGTCTTGTATTACTGCCTTTATCAGGTGCAAATAAAATTCCTAATGTTGCTCCAATTGCTGTACCAGCCAAAATACCGATAAGCACGTTACTATTATTGTTTCCCATAATATACTATTTTTTGTGTTAATATTGATTTTTTGAGTACTCCAAAATTATATCAGAAATTCCGTAGGAATTAACTCAATTAAAAAAATAATTAACTAATCTCCAATTGAGCTAAAGATCCTGGATAATTTTGTATATTTTCAGTGGTGATTCTCATTTGTTATAACAAAGTAAAGCATAATAAGCTTAATACAAGAGGTCATTAAAATGATTTTAACATTTAATAGCATCATTATGAACACAAATGCTTCCATAAAGACAATCAATCCGTATAACAATCAATTCTTGAAAGAATATAAATTGCATACTGATTCGGAATTAACCCAACTGCTAAGCACCTCAAACGAAACCTTTTATAAGTGGCGACAAACATCAATTAAAGAACGCGCTAGATTACTTGATAATTTAGCTCAAATTTTAGAAGATGACAAGCATGATTTGGCTGAATTGATGACCGTAGAAATGGGCAAACCAATTACACAAAGTATTTCGGAAATTGAAAAATGCCTTACGTTATGCGAATTTTATGCCACCAACGCCGATGATTTTTTAGCCGATGAACTGATTGAAACCGATGCTTCAGAAAGTTTTATAAGTTACGATCCGCTCGGCCCCATTTTGGCAATCATGCCTTGGAATTATCCTTTTTGGCAAGTGATGCGGTTTGCCATTCCGACATTGACCGCCGGAAATACAGCTATTTTAAAACACGCTTCCAATGTTACAGGTTGTGCTTTGGCCATAGAAAAACTCTTTGAAAAAGCAGGATATCCAAAAGGATGTTTTACGACCATTCTGGCCGATCATGAAACTGTTGAAAAACTTATTGAGAATGATATCATAAAAGCAGTCACCTTAACGGGAAGTGAAAAAGCTGGAAGAAGTATTGCAGCAACAGCAGGTCAATATTTAAAGAAAACTGTTCTCGAACTTGGCGGCAATAACGCTTGTATTGTTCTTGATGATGCCAATTTAGAAAAGTATATGGATACCATGGTCAACGCCAGAATGCAAAACACCGGACAAAGTTGTATTGCAG
Organism: Gelidibacter sp.; assembly: GCF_035577925.1. GTDB lineage: Bacteria > Bacteroidota > Bacteroidia > Flavobacteriales > Flavobacteriaceae > Gelidibacter. The sequence goes on from NZ_DATJCY010000342.1 coordinate 7,421, forward strand.
CAAAGCGTTTTATTGTTACCGAAAACATTTATGACACTTTTGTTTCTCAATTTAAGGACAAAGTTGCAGCTTTAAAATGTGGTGATCCTATGGATAAACAAACAACCATTGGCACTTTGGCCAGAGCAGATTTAGGAGATATACTAAAAAAACAAATTGATGATTCGGTCAAATTGGGCGCAACCATCGTCACCGGAAACAAACAAAAAGATGCTTACTTTGAACCGACCATCATTACCAATATCACACCAAAAATGCCCGTGTTTAACGAGGAAACCTTTGGCCCTGTTGCGGTAATTATGAAAGTTAAAAATGCTGAGGAAGCTTTTAAAATGGCTGCTCTTACCAAATACGGTTTAGGTACCATGGTATTTACCCAAAATATAGAGATGGCAGAAACCTATGTCGATATGGTAGAAGATGGCGCTTATTTTATAAATGAATTGGTAAAATCTGATGCAAGATTACCCTTTGGAGGTACAAAAGCTTCGGGATATGGCCGGGAACTTTCAAAAGAAGGCATTCATGAATTTGTAAATAGAAAAACCGTTTTTATTAAATACTAAAAAACTAAAAATTTTCTAATTAATTTCTCTTAAAAATTAAAAATCAATGTAAAATATACTGATCTGCCAATTTTGTAAACTCCTCAATCTGCTGTTCTTGCCACTCCTTGCTTCTATTGTGGTATTGACCAAACATTTCAGCAACCTGTGGTGCAACTTCCTGCGCTGCTCTGGCATCCAAAAATAAAATCCGCACCCGTCTTGCAAGCACATCTTCAACCGTTTGTGCCATTTCATTTTTAATGGCCCAAACCACTTCGGCTTTTAAAAACTCTAATCGTGGATGTAGTTTCTCTGCCAATTCTGGGGTGGTTTTGATCAAATATTCAATATGCTTTTTATCAGAGCCATAAACATAAAGATGATTAGAATCATCAAAAGCTCCATCGGAACCATGAATTTTGAGGTGTTTGGTAAGACATATTGTATGTGGCAATTTTCCCACAGCAATCACTTTCCGCATCGTATCTTGTGCCATACGTCTGTAAGTCGTCCATTTGCCTCCTGTAATGGTGACCAAACCAGATTCTGAAACTATTATTTTATGGCTTCTTGAAATTTCCTTCGTTTTTTGCGATTCATCTTTTGGTGATGCCAACGGTCGTAATCCAGCAAATATGCTCAATACATCTTTTCTGCCCACTGGTTTATTTAAGTAAGCATTGAGCGTTTGCAAAATAAAATCAATTTCGCTTTCTAGCGGTTTTGGCTCCAAACTGTGAGCATTCAATAATGTATCCGTTGTGCCGACCACTACCCGATTATGCCAGGGTACCAAAAAAAGAACCCTTCCATCTGTAGTTTTTGGAATCATAATTGCCTCTTTTCCGGGCAAAAATGAACGGTCCAAAACCAAATGAATACCCTGACTTGGTCTTACCATATTTTTGGCATCGGCATTATCCATTTGAAGAATTTCATCAGTAAATACACCTGTGGCATTTACAACTACTTTAGCATGTAGATCATACGTTTCACCCGATTCTTGATCAATGGTCAAAACACCACAGATTTTCCCGTTGTCATCTTTTTGTAATTGAGCCACTTTAAAGTAATTCAATATTGTAGCACCTTGCTCGATACCGGTTTGTGCGATATTAATAGCCAAACGCGCATCGTCAAATTGCCCGTCCTGATAAGCAATACCTCCTTTAAGATGTTCTGATTTAATGGTTGAAAGTCTAGATGTTAACTCTTTTTTGGATATTCTGACCGATTTGCCAAAGCTTAATTTTCCGGCTAAAAAGTCATAAACTTTTAAACCAATGGTATAAACAAAAGCAGGCCACCAATGGTATGTAGGAATAATAAATGTTATATTTTTAACTAAATGTGGTGCGTTTTTAAGCAATAAACCACGTTCATATAATGCTTCTTTAACAAGGTCGATATTCCCTTGTGCCAAATAGCGCACACCGCCATGAACCAATTTAGTGCTTCTGCTAGACGTTCCTTTTGTAAAATCAGATTGCTCTAAAAGAAGGGTTTTATAACCACGTGCAGCACTATCCAGTGCAATTCCTAAACCTGTGGCACCACCACCAATGACAATAACATCCCAATTTTTCTGATCTTGCAGTTGTCTTAGTAAAGTGGCTCTTTCAAACACTCTTTTAATTTAGGTTTAAATCGTTTAAAAATTTACAGGAGAATGAAAACGAACGTAAGTGTCCATTAAAAATAAAATGCACTTATTTTAACAAGAATTATCAGTGATGAATTAATCTAATAAAATCTCTAAAATCTGAATGGCAGCATCACTAATTCGCGTACCCGGACCAAAAACGGCTATCGCACCGGCATCAAACAAATATTGATAATCCTGTTTTGGGATAACACCACCAACAACGACCATAATATCTTCCCGACCGTAGTTTTTCAATTCGGCAATAACTTGTGGCACCAAGGTTTTATGACCTGCAGCTAATGATGACACGCCCAAAATATGGACGTCATTTTCCACCGCCTGTTTTGCGGCTTCCTTTGGCGTTTGGAACAAGGATCCGATATCGACATCAAATCCAACATCAGCGTAACCTGTAGCTACTACTTTGGCTCCTCGGTCATGACCATCCTGGCCCATTTTTGCAATCATGATACGTGGACGACGACCGTCTTGTTCTGCAAACTTATCTGCCAGTTCCCGTGCTTTTTTGAACGAACTATCGTCTTTTATTTCTTTACTATACACACCTGAAAATGATTTTATCTGAGCTTTATAACGACCAAAAGCGACTTCCAAAGCATCACTGATTTCACCTAAAGTAGCCCGTTCCCTAGCGGCTACTATCGCTAAAGCTAACAGGTTTT
>NZ_DATJCY010000343.1:0-1553 GCF_035577925.1 Gelidibacter sp.
GTCTGTGCTTTTATTGTTTTAGAAACAATTGCCAAACTATCAGAGTTGGCATAATTTGAATGAAGATATATATCAATACAATCAGTTACTGGATTATAACCTAAAAGTTCTTCAGGGTCTTCACCTAAATCCTCAATAAGTTGCTCCTTTGCTTGTTCTTTACTTATGAAAAGTGAAGATTTGACGAATGGCATTGCATCAAGTCGTTTTCTCAGATCTGTAATTTGTAGATCTGTCACATCTTCGTTAAGCATTACGCTAAAGCTCATGTTTTCTTTTACGTAAGATGTAATTCCTTTACCGACGAAAAAAGTTAGTACAGTTAATCCCAAAAGCAATAAAACCAAAGTAACACTCACAATGGAGGTAATCTTTGCGTTAATTAATGTGAGTCTGTTTATTTTATGTCTCTTAGCCATTCATGATGATTGAAAAATCAAATTACTGCAAACTAATAAGTGTTCGTAAACTAATTGCAAAGTAACAAAAAAATTGGTTATTAACAGAGTGTTTTTTTAATAATTGTACAATAGGTTGATTTTTTGACGATTTTTCAATTATATCTCCAAGAAGTATTGAAAAGACAACAAACTGTTTGATAAACTTCAAATTCTGAACCCCAAGAAGGAATAAATCCATTAACTCCTCTTATTTACATGGAAGTAAATAATTACCATAAATCATATTTTTACAAGTTTTTATGTGTGTGTGTGTGCGATTTAATGAGAGAATTGTTTAAATTTAGGCATAGTGTAAAATAAAAAAACAAATAACGCCAAAAACTCAATCCCTGCACACAAAAGGAAAGTACCAGAATAATCTAGAACTTGAATTAAGTAACCAACGAGCAACATCCCGAAACCAATTCCCAAATCAAAAAAAGTGAGATAAGTAGAATTGGCTGCTCCTCTTTTCTCGGCTGCTACGTTATGATTGGCTATCGCCTGAAAAGTTGCCATTAAAATTCCAAAACCAAAACCCAGCACAAGTGCAGCTAAATGATACCCTATTTCATTTTTATAAAAAGCTAAAACAAAGAGCCCTATCACAAGCAAGCTCAAACCCAATAAGCTAATCTTTTTTGGTCCTACCCTATCAAATGACTTACCGCTCACAATACGCGATACAGCTATGCCTAGCGCAAGCAGAAGAAAAAACACACCACTGCTTTCAATATTAATTGAACGGCCATACAATGCAATAAAAGATATGATACCGCCGTATGGTATAGTGATGAAAAACATATTTAAAGATACCGGGAGTGCTTTTTTCTCAATTAGAGATGAGAAACTGAATTTATTTTTCTGTTTTTTTATCTTTGGTACTTTAACGAATAGAGAAAGCATCAACCCTAAAAAACTAAATGCAGCAGCTGAGAAAAAAAGTCTATTGTAGTCACCATCTCCAGTAATAAGTATTGCAATAAGAGGACCAATGGCCATTGCAATTGTCATTGACAAGCCAAAAATGCCTATCCCCTCTCCCCTTCTTTGTTGCGGAACTAAATCGACTGCTATTGTAGAACCTGCCGAGCTCATAGAGCCCCACGTGAG
>NZ_DATJCY010000344.1:0-3054 GCF_035577925.1 Gelidibacter sp.
TGCGGAAGATAACCGATTGTTTATTGTCGAATCCCGCCGACCAATTTATACGCCAAAACGTTATCGCAATTGGTTTGGACAATTGTTGGAACATTCGCCGTTTTGTGAGCGCGATATCCGCAGGCCACAAGAATTGGAAACTTATAATGAAAGTGGCGATTTCCTGATCAAGGTGAAAAAACAGGAAGATATTTTTGAAATGGTTTATGCGTCGCATCCTTTTGACGTGGTAGGTTATGACGGCTACAATTATCCGTATGCCTTTTCAATTCACGATTTCGAACCCATAACTGGTCGCATTCACCAGCCACCACCAGTACACCAAACTTTTGAAACCGATGCTTTTGTAGTCTGTAGCTTTGTACCGCGTTTGTATGATTATCATCCATTGAGCATTCCTGCGCCATACAATCACAGTAATATTGATAGCGATGAGGTGTTGTATTATGTGGATGGCGATTTTATGAGCCGTAATGATATTGATGCCGGACACATTTCGTTGCATCCTGCCGGTATTCCACATGGGCCACATCCTGGAGCCGTGGAACGCAGTATCGGAAAAACAAAAACCGACGAATTAGCCGTAATGGTCGATACGTTTAGACCGTTGCAAATTACTGAAGAAGCGTTAAAAATAGCCGATGAGGATTATTTTAAATCCTGGCTTTGAAAAAGGAAACCAGGAATATAGAGCACAAGAAATATATAAATCAGAAAGTATAAGTAACAATTTAGAATAGTTGACAATTTTAAAAGTCTTTATTCTATAGTCTCTTTTCTTTCATCTTAAAAATACATTATGAATACAACCATAAGATCCGTCGAATACGGGCTAGAAAAAATATTTGAAGGCGCAGAAGATTTTTTGCCTTTACTTGGTACAGATTACGTAGAGTTTTATGTGGGCAATGCAAAACAAGCCGCACATTTTTATAAAACCGCTTTCGGGTTTCAATCCTATGCCTATAAAGGTTTAGAAACGGGATCGAAAGATGAGGTAAGTTATGTGCTTGTACAGGATAAGATCCGTTTGGTGTTGACGACACCGTTGAATAGCAAATCGCCAATCAATGATCATATTGTCAAACATGGCGATGGCGTTAAAGTAGTTGCTTTGTGGGTTGACGATGCTCGGAAATCTTATGAAGAAACCATTAAACGTGGTGCCAAATCCTATCTGGAACCAAAGGTTGAAAAAGATGAGTTTGGTGAAGTAGTTCGAGCAGGCATTTATACCTATGGTGAAACCGTACACTTATTTGTAGAACGCAAAAACTATAACGGTACTTTTTTGCCTGGCTTTAAACCTTGGAAATCCGATTATAATCCAGAGCCAACTGGGTTGAAATTTATTGATCACATGGTGGGCAATGTAGGCTGGAACGAAATGAATGTTTGGGTAAAATGGTATGAAGACGTCATGGGCTTTGTCAATTTCTTGTCTTTTGATGATAAACAAATCCATACCGAATATTCGGCATTGATGAGTAAAGTGATGTGTAACGGAAATGGTCGCATTAAATTTCCGATTAATGAACCTGCCGAAGGTAAAAAACGTTCGCAAATTGAAGAATATCTTGATTTTTATGAAGGTCCAGGCGTGCAGCACATTGCTGTTGCTACCGATGATATTATTAGTACAGTAACACAATTAAAAGCAAGAGGTGTCGAATTTTTATCGATACCTCCTGAAGAGTATTACAATGCTGTTCCGGGGCGTTTGGAAACTTATAGTCATGAATTACAGGAAGACATTAAGAAATTAAAGAGCTTGGGTATTATGATCGATGCCGATGAAGAAGGTTATTTACTGCAAATTTTCACAAAACCAGTTGAGGATCGGCCGACATTATTTTTTGAGATCATCCAACGCATGGGAGCTAAAGGTTTTGGTGCTGGTAATTTTAAAGCACTTTTTGAATCCATAGAGCGAGAGCAGGCACTTAGAGGTACTTTATAAATAAAACACTAACAAATATTTAACTTTTTAAACTCCTCATTAATTTGATGGAGTTTTATTGTTTTAATACTTTTGGAACAGTAATTGTAATTTTTGGGGATATATACGAAATCTTAGTATTAAAGGTTATACTTACAATTATTTATAATATGAAAAAATTAAATTTAGTCATAGCGCTATTTTTCGTTGTCCTCAGTGTTAGTGCCCAAGAAAAACACGCCTTTCAGGACGGAGAATGGTTTAAGTTTAAAATGAGCTATAGCGGTTTCTTAAAAGCTGGCAATGCTACTTTGGAGGTTAAAAACTCAAGATTGAACGGAAAAGAGGTCTATCATGTGATTGGTAAAGGCTGGACTACCGGTGCCATAAAATGGTTCTTTAAAGTTAAAGATCGCTATGAAAGTTATTTTGATAAAACTACCGGCATGCCGTATAAGTTCATCCGAGACATTAATGAAGGTGGGCACACCAAGGATGTTGAAATAGATTTTGACCATGCTGCTTCGCTCGCACATGTGAATAACAAAAAAACAAAAACCCAAGCTTCGTTTGCCATTCAGGAGAATGTACAGGATATGGTTTCGGCGTTTTATTATTTAAGAAATAACTATAAAACCGAAACTATTAAGAAGGGTGATGAGGTGAGTTTAAATATGTTTTTTGATGAAGAAAATTTTAATTTTAAACTTAAATTTTTGGGAAGAGAAGACCTGAAAACAGAATTTGGTGTCATAAAAACTCTTAAATTTAGACCTTATGTCATGGCCGGTCGAGTGTTTAAGGAGAAGGAAAGTTTGACCTTGTGGATCAGTGCCGATGACAATAAAATACCGTTGCGCATTCAAGCCAATTTGGCCGTAGGTTCATTAAGGGCCGATTTAGAAGCCTTTAGAGGCCTTAAACATCCATTTAAAATTCAATTTTAACGTATTATGTCCAATACAGAAAATGTTGATCCTATACTAGAGGAGCTTCAGCAAAAATATGCTGCCATAGATCAGGATACCCAAACCCATTTAAAAGGTCTTCTTTATAGTAAGCCCATTTCCTATTGGGATTATATTCAAACCGATGCCCTTTTAAATTTGCAGGTC
>NZ_DATJCY010000345.1:0-7461 GCF_035577925.1 Gelidibacter sp.
AGTGTCGTACAAATTAAGAAGGGGTTGGGTCAGTAACCCGATACTGGCGGATGAGGGTTACTGAAGTAGAAGTTCACGCTTTATACTCCAGCAGGCCACTGCATAGGGGAAGTGCTGTTTGAAGCACATGACTTGCACTAAGGTGTTTTTTGAGTTTGGATTGTCTTTGTGTATTCGATAGAGTACACTTGCATTAGAGAAAGCCGAGATTAACCATGATTGAAATTAAACGAACGCCAGAGTTTGACCGCTGGTTTAATGGACTGAAAGACGTTACCACTAAAATGCGCCTAATTACTCGACTGAAAAAGGTTTCGCGTGGCAATCTTGGCGATGTTCAGTCGGTTGGCGAAGGTGTAAGTGAGATGCGTGAACACTTTGGTAAAGGCTGGCGAATGTATTTTGTACAGCGTGGCTCTGTCTTGGTTGTCATGTTGGGCGGTGGTGATAAGTCAACGCAGACACGTGATATCGCCAAAGCCATTGCTCTGTCGAAAACACTGGAGGACTGAACCATGGTTAAAATTTCTGAACTACCCACTTTTGATGCAGCCGACTACCTAGACAGTGATGAGGCGATCACTGCCTACTTGAATGTTATTTTAGAAGCAGGCGATGATGCGTTGCTGGCTGAAGCTCTTGGCGATATAGCTAAAGCACGCGGTATGACCCAGATTGCCAAAGATGCAGGTATCGGTCGTGAGTCCTTGTACAAAGCGCTGCGGGTGGGGGCTAGTCCACGCTTTGACACTATCAGCCGGGTGTTGGGCGCTCTGGGTGTAAAGTTGGTAGCGGTGCCTAAAGCAACACATTAAGAATGCAGGATATTCGTGTAATAACTCGCCAATGCTCCGTTAAATAAGGTGAGCCTGCTAGAAACTGAAATGTAGCTCATGTGTAATGGATAGATTAGAATTCCAATAGGGGACCTATTCTTCGGAGGTGATTTTCACCCAGTAGCATTGGACGATAGCGTACATTTTTCAATAGATGGTCAGCATGGCGCAGCGAGAGCTTCTCCGTAGTTTTTCCTTATGGTTTTAAACTCGTATGTGAATTTTGAGCTTGCACGGATTGCCTTTTGGCCTTTTGCTTTCCCCTGCAAACAAGCCTTTTCAGGGTAGCCCCTTTGCCCTTAATCCCCCTTCCATTAATCCCTTCAAGCCATTTTCCCTTTACCCCTTTAGCGTTGCTGGGATAGGTTTAAAGCAAATGCCACTGCGGTAATCGTTTAGCAATTTATAAGCTGCGAGTAGCTTGACTGCTTGTCTAACGAAAGCCCAGAGGCTCATGACGCTTGGTTTCGAGACAAAGTAAAAGAAGCCAGCACCTATCACCCCAATCCCAACTTGCGAAGATCTTCACCAGCTCCGGCAGCATTACGAACAAAACCTGCCTTTATCCAAGACAGAAACCAAAGTATTTCTTGAAATTTTCTTTGGTTTTTCCGGGTAAAATTAAGTTTGCTGGTGAGATCAAAATCTCATTATTAACTAAAGGGATCACTTTTCCATCTTCTAAAGGCGATGAAATACGTTCAATAGACAATCCAACTAACCGTGCTTGCTCGACGTTATTTTCAATTTCTTTAGCAAGAATAGTTTGGTCAGACTGCATTGTTTCAGTAATGGCGCCGACATGGATGGCTGCTGCAAATTGGCTATAAAAAACCAAAGGACTCAAACACGCTAATATTATTTTTTTCATCGTGGATCCTTTAGGGTGAGCGAAAATTCGCTCATCCCGTATTTATTAAAATACTTACTTTGTAACTTATGGTGTTTTAGTGAAGTCGCCTTCCCAAGTTGCAGTAAACTGAACTTTAACGTCACCATCCCAGTAACCATCAGCTAAATCAGAGAATTGAGTATCAGTACCAGCGATTTTTGCGGAAGCAATATTGAACGTGAATTGGCTTTGACCGCTTACACGCTCTTTACCGTTGTAAGCACCGTCTTGAGCTAAGAAATCAAGACCAGCCGTTGTACCTGCAGCAACGTCAACCATGGTAGTTTCTGTTGAGCTAGTTAAGTCTGTACCATTCCATTTAACACCAACAGTTAATTCACTGTTATCAGAAGCACGTACTAATTTATCGGTGATGATTTTTGAAGTCAGTTTAAAATCAGTCGCTTTTTCTTGACCTTGGATAGTGATATCGAACGCACCATCTTGAGAATTAAATGCTTTAATACCTTCCGCATAATTGAAAGTTAAAGATTTTAATGGTGTAACAACTAACATACTTTTAGTATCTTTGTATGCTTTCGCATCCCATGAAGCAACAGCACTTGCTGTACGAGTATCAGCTTGAGCAAGAGTTGTTGTACCCATAATAGCAACTGCAAGAACGGCTAATGTCAGCTTTTTCATAAAATATCCTTCGTAGATTAATTCTTATTACATAATGTTTTTAAATAACAGATATTATTTAAAAATAATCAGTTATTCAGTTATTCAGTTATTTAGGTTTTAGTAAAAATACTTATTTAAAATGAACTTTTAAATAGATTCATTTTAAATAAAATATATTTTTGAAATAGAAAACTGATTTTTTGAATTTGTGAGTGTCGATTCTCTTTATGATTTAAATCAATATATTCAAATGCGCAAAAAAAGTAATAAAGCTAAAATAAGTGCATTTATTCTTTTTTGGATTATTGGTTTTATTTACTAATTTGTCATGAGGTCAATTCTACAATTTAAATTTTTTATGTGGATAGGATTAATCCCATAGGATTTTATGCTGGAAAGTAAAAATATTAGTGTTTTTAAACTTTGTATTGATTTTCATACGCGTAAATCGAGTTTTTATCGTTATTAAATAAAGATAACTTAAGTATTTATGATTAGTTATCACTATATAAAAATTTTTATTTACTCTCTTTTTGTTTTTTTTTATTTTGTAAGGTAATTTTTAGAAATATAAGTTCAATAACTTGGTCTTTTTTGGACTTACCTTGGTGTTTTATTTGTTTTGTGATGGATTTAGAATTAACAGATAAACTTTATTATTGGGAGTATCTAAAAATGATTAGTGAGTATTGATCTAAATTAATATATGGCTATTACTACAAATAATTCTTAATTAAATAGAGCTAAAACTAATAGAAATTCTATTTTTATTTTTAGTTGGATAATAATTTCACAATGTAAATAAAAAGTAAATTAATAATGAAATATTTGTTTTTTTTACTCAGGGTGAATATGATTGAAAATAACTATCATAAAATAACTATGTAACTAAACGACTCCCTTACCTGCTTTATCGTTCAACGCCGATGTTTATGATTGCAGCCAGTAAGCCTTGGGTAAAAGAGGCTTATTAATTGCGATAAAAATAAAGTCCTATCAACGTTATTAAGAGCGGACAGGACTTTTATGATCTTTATAATTTCTAGTATTAAGGGGTTGAAATAACAGCTTTAGGTGTGGTTTTTCTTTGGTGAAAATAAGCGGTAATAAGCAACATAGCATAAAGTATTGCCCCCATCAGCCATAACAGACCATCCCAATAAGCGACGCTATAACTATAAATAAAGGCAAATAAAAGGGGACCAATGATCCCGGTAATATTGGTTAGGCTCACCAGAGTACCTTGTAATTTCCCTTGCGCATTATCATCGACAGATTTTGATAAATAACCTTGTAATGCGGGTTGCCCCATACCTCCTGCCGCTAAGCAAATTAATGCTGGTAAGATGACCCAAACGTGGCCTATCCACGCTAATAATAAACAGCCCATCATATCAATAGACATACTGATCATAATGGTGGTTTTTTCGCCCCATTTTTGTGCCAATTTCCCAGCGACAATCGCCTGAAAGAAAATATGTAATACACCCAGAACCGCCAAAGACATACCGATAGAAGTTGTGTTCCAATCAAAACGATATTGTGTAAACAGCACCCAGATGGTGGCAGGAATTTGCCCGATAAGCTGGATAATAAAATAGGTTGCTAACCAAAAGTAGAGGCTTTTCTTAAAAAAAACAGTGACTGTATTTGAGGCAGTTTGGTTTTCAGGTGTCCTATTGGCAACAAGCGCTTCTCTTTTTTGTGTTTCTCGGAAAAAGAGCAAAGAGAGTATTAATAATATCGAGTGTGAAATAGCGGCAAAAATAAATGGCATATGAGCACTGATATCACCTAATAATCCCCCTAGCATTGGGCCGATAATAAGGCCAACACCAAAAGCACCACCTAAGAAACCAAAATAGCGAGTTCGATTTTTAGCGGGAGTCACATCACTCATCGCTGATGCACATACGGCACCTGTTGCGCCTGTGATCCCCGCAATGATGCGCCCAATATAGAGCATCCAAAGTGTGGTTGAGAATGCCATTAAAAGATAGTCGAGTGCCGCGCCTAAAAGGGAAAACAGCAAGATGGGTTTTCTGCCGTATTTATCAGACAGTCGTCCTAGAATAGGAGCAAAAATAACCTGCATGGTAGCATAGAGCGCTAATAGCACACCGTAATGGGTTGCCAGTGAATTTTCACTGACAAATTCATTTAATAGAGTAGGGAGTACTGGCATGATAAGCCCGATACCAATGGCATCTAATACGGTGATCAGCAGTATAATAATAATTGATTTATTCATTGAGATCCTAAAAATCTATCAGTGATAGAGTGGGTGTAAAATATCTCTATCAGTGATAGATTGTCAAGGCTATTTTATTTTGAGGTAGGTAATGGCAAAGCTAGATAAAGAACAAGTTATTGATAATGCGTTGATTTTACTTAATGAAGTTGGTATTGAAGGATTAACAACGCGTAAGCTGGCGCAAAAAATAGGTGTGGAACAACCCACATTGTATTGGCATGTAAAAAATAAACGCGCTTTGTTAGATGCATTAGCAGAAACTATTTTGCAAAAGCACCATCATCATGTTTTGCCATTGCCGAATGAAACATGGCAGGACTTTTTGCGAAATAACGCGAAAAGCTTCCGCCAAGCCTTATTAATGTATCGTGATGGTGGCAAAATTCATGCGGGAACACGCCCCTCTGAAAGTCAATTTGAGACATCAGAACAGCAACTACAGTTTTTGTGTGATGCTGGGTTTAGTCTATCTCAAGCCGTGTATGCATTAAGCTCTATTGCGCATTTTACATTAGGCTCCGTACTGGAAACTCAAGAGCATCAAGAAAGCCAAAAAGAGCGTGAAAAAGTAGAGACGGATACTGTTGCCTATCCGCCATTATTAACCCAAGCCGTTGCAATTATGGATAGTGATAATGGTGATGCTGCATTTTTGTTTGTCCTTGATGTGATGATCTCTGGACTTGAAACAGTATTAAAGAGCGCTAAATAAATCTAAATTCGCTGACGCCCTTTTTGGCTAATTAGTTGCCCTTGTATGTCAGCGATACCAATGTGAGCAATACAACCTGCATTAAATTGTAAATAGTCATCTTCGATGCCATCAGAGAAAATTACGCCATTCTCTGGCATCAAAGATCCTAATTGCAGTGGTGAGTCAGGCTCAATAGTGCCAAAAGTCAGTGCAACACCTGTTGTTCTACTTGGAAATGGCTCTCTTACACTAAATTGTAGCTTTCGATCACTCCAGCTAAAGCCTTGTAATAGAGGGTGCGAAGCTTCTCCTGTAATTGCCATCGCACCAGCAAGAATAGATTGAAACCACCCCGTTGATCCCAATCCTGTTGATACAATAATGCCTGATGAAGATTGCACTTCTTCAGCGCCATTCCATTGCAAAATATACTGTGCGGAAGTGTGGCTTTTAGGGCCAATAAATAAGTCATTAACCGCTAATAAGGATTGACCATCATTGGTTGTTGCTTGTGCAAAAGTGACCGTTTTAAATGGCATTTTTTTATTAATGGTGTTAATAACTGTCTCTTTTAATTGCCCTATTTCAAAGGGTAATAATTTACCATCCCACCTTGATGGATCAGGATTTATGGCAATGATAGGCTGTCCATTAAGGTATTTCAGCGTATTGGCAACAAGCCCATCTTGACCAATCACCACCACAATATCGTGAGGTGAGAATTGATAGCTGGGTAATAAGCCTCTTTCTAAAAGTTGAAATCGTCCTAATGATTTTAAAATCAACTCAGCTTCTGTGAGTTGCTTTTGATATAAATTGTGTTCATTGAGATAATCCTTTACCTCAACATTGTTGTGTTCTAAATAGAATTTGGCTTGTGACCAGGTATTAAAGCGCTCAATTAATTCCTGTAAGCGGCTTTTTCTCATCACCAGCACAAAGCGAAAATCTTCGTTACGTTGCATTATTTACTGCCTTTTTTCATAAATTGGCTAAATAAATCAGGTGTGATATTCAACTCGCCGATTTTTCCTGAATTCAGTGCTAAGGTTTCAAATGCCATTGCCATTAATTGTTGTGAGTCCATTTTTGCTAATGCCATTGCTTTTAGGTTCTCAACTGGTAATTCACGATAAGCACGCATGGTAGCTTCAATAGCATAAGCATCCGCTTCTGATTGTGTTCGCTGATTTTCAGCACTTAATGCGACTAGTTCTTTGCGTTTTGCTTCCGCATTAACTTTGGCTTCAAGGCGTTCTTTTTCAATCTCAGCTTGTTCGCGTAGTAATGTACGTTCGTTTTCTAAACGTGCTTCTTCAATCTCTTGGCGTTTACGTTGAACAGATAAATCGGTTTCTAATTCAGCCTCTTTAATGGTGCGCTCTTGTTCTACTGAGAATTTACGACGAGCATAAATGGCATCGTCGGCTTCTTTCAGTAAGGATTCTCTCGCTTCAGCTTCTAGTGCTTTTAAGGTTTCTGGTGATGGTGTGATTGCCGCTATAGAGACATCTAAAATCGCAATACCTAATGCCTCTAATGATGGATGTTCAATTAATTGTTCCATCACTAAAGTCACTAATGATTGGCTAAGTAATAACGCTTCTCTAAGTGGTGTACTTTGGATCTTTGCTTGAATTAAGGTTTGTGCAATACGTACAACACGATCACTGAGTTTGAGCGGATCTTCAGAAGCATACGATTTGCCGTTTTTGCTCAAGTTAAAGTTGAGTACTTCTGCGGCTTTTTCGGGCGCTTTAACCTGAAATGAGATTTGCCCTTGAATACGTAAACCCTGAAAGTCCGAGGTTTGGAAATTAAAAATAAAAGGTGCTTCTTGAGCGTTTAAAGGCAATGCCGCAATGGAGGTTGTGGCGGAGTTATACCAAAAACTCAAGCCTTTACCTTGTTGGCGAACGCGACCATTGACGGATTTGATAATGAATGTTGATGAATCAGCTTTAGAGTAATTTAAATTAAACATAGTGTCTCTCCAGTTAGTGTCCTTGTGACATTAACTGAATTGTGTCCTATCGACACTATCTTTGTCAACTGATTTAGTGTCTTTATGACAAAATTTGATTTTTTGCTGTTTAGGCTTAAAATAGTTTCATCGTTTTTTAATAAAGCTTACGCCATGAATGAACAAGATTTTTTA
>NZ_DATJCY010000346.1:0-2965 GCF_035577925.1 Gelidibacter sp.
TTTACTCCAAAAGCAAAATAATAATGGAAATAAGTCAAACTATAATTATTTCGACCCAATTACATTTGAGTCGATTGATTTAACTAAAAACAAAAATGAGTTCCCAGGTGATTCTCGTGAATATGAATTACCTAGCATTGATAGTAAGAAATTGGATTTTCTAGTTCTATATAAAATAATTAAAAATGATTCTAGTATCATTTTAACAACTAATAATGAAAACTTCCCCGATTTAACTATCAAACTCACTTCCAATCAATTAGAACTAATGGACTCTGGTTATATTTTAAATCTTGAAAAAGAGATTATTGTGAAAGACAATAACAATGTATTAAAAAGTGGATGGGCTGGATTTAGATGGCAAAATGACATTTACTACAAAGGGAGAAAATATGGCAATAGCGTTACAATTGGTAGAACTTATGATTTTAATAAGATTTATATTAATATAAAAACATTTATTAATACTAACAAAATAAATTTGTTTTTAATTAGTGTAAATTAATAGTCTTATCTTTAGAACTAGAATAAAAAGTGGTTGCCGAAAAACTTTATAGAGTAGGCGTAATATAAACAAATTAAAATGAAAAAAATTAATTTAAAATCTGTTTTGGAATCTCTAAGTAGAGATGAAATGAGGACAATAAGCGGAGGAAGCGGAGGAGACGGAGGAGGCTGCAACACTGATCCAAGTTGTGAAACGACAGGTTGCAGTTATTTTGTAAAAGGTACTGGTCTTCCCTTTAGAAGATGTAGTTATTGTTGCCTAGCATGACTCAACGAAACTGTTTATTAAAATATGGTAAACAGTTTCATTTTTACTCTAATTTGATAATTAGAATCGTCATTATTGTGTTGTAACAAAACCTTTAGTCCAAAAAAGAATTATAAAAAATATTTTTAAAGAACACGTAAAAAATATGAGATATATTAATTTATTGATTTTTATATTATTTTTTTTGTTTAGTTGTACAAAGAAAAATTCAGAAAATAAGAACGAGGTTATTATTTCAGGACAAGCCACTTCTGATTATATAAATAAACCTATTTATCTCAAATATATTATAAATGATTCAGTAATTACGAAAGTTGATACTGTTTCTTCAAACAAGAAATTTAAATTTTTGGTATTAGAGAAAGAATTTCCATTGAAGGCATTTATTACAAATGACCTGACTAACCATGCACCTAAAGTAAAAGAGTTATATCAATTATCTAGTTTAATATATTTTCAATTCGGTTCGCCTTCAGTTCCTCTTCAATTTGGATACCCAAAAGACATTAAACTATTTCTGATAGAAAAAGGTAATATAAGTATTGTAATTCAGGATTCCATTTATAATTCAAATATTTCTAATTCAAAATTAAACGACGATTTAAAGGCTTTGTATAATAGTTTAAATACCGTAATGGTCAAGTCAAATAAATTTAATAGTATAAATTTCAATGAAATAGATAACAATAAGGTTTTTGATAGTTTAATGATTATCTCTAACAAAATAAGTCTTGAAAAAACCAATGTTCTCGACAGCTTTATTCATCAAAATAAAAATTCTTTTTCTAGTGTATATGCATTTAACATAAAACCAACTATTCAAAAAGAAGATTTAAAAATTTTTAATCAAATCGACCCAGCGATTAGAAACAATAAGCTTTCAGAAGCAGGAAGAATAAAGTTGGAAAGGATTTTAAATACTACAAATGTTGACGATACTATAAAGAATTTCACTCTTCAAGATCAGAACGGCAATCGAGTTTCCTTGAGTGATGTACGGGCGAAATATATTTTAATTGACTTTTGGGCCTCTTGGTGTGCGCCTTGTAGGAAAGAAAATGCAGAAATTAGCAAATATTACTCTGATTTCAATACGACGAATTTTCAAATTGTTGGAATTTCTGTTGATCGAGATAAAGACAAATGGTTAGATGCCTTAAAAAATGATAACACCCAGTGGATTTCATTAATTGACAGTAAATTAGAAGTAAATGATAGGTTAGGCGTGATAGCTTATCCAACAAATTTCTTAATCGATTCTAATTATAAAATCATAGATAAGAATTTAAATTCAGAAAAACTAAAGAGTCGATTAACCGAACTTCTCGAATAAGATTTATTCTTAGCGATAATTTATTTGGAGACTTACCCTCTTTGAAGATTTTTTTCAGACCCACCAATCAATAATATTTCGTGAACATAATCCAAAGTTTCTGGTCAAAAAATGTAAACTGTACCAAGGATAGTAGTGGATGGTTAGCACCTCGATTTCATTGGTTAAGTTGGATTTTAAGTTCCCACCAACTCATCAAATATCACGACAATGTACATCTTTATACTGATGAATTCGGTAAAAAATTATTGATAGATGACTTAAAATTACCCTACACCAAGGTTCATGTTATTTTAGATGAATTAAACTACTATAATAAAAATCTTTGGGCTATAGGCAAAATAAAAACGTATCACCTTCAAAAAGAGCCTTTCATCCATGTAGATGGTGATGTTTTTGTTTGGGAAAAGATTGACAGGTTATTTAAAAAATCGCCACTACTAGCACAAAATTTGGAAGTAACGACAGATTATTATAAATCCATGTGGGCAAATATTAGTCCAAATCTGGACTTCTTACCACCCGAAATTGAGAGGTTTGAAAATGGTTCAAATACCCATGCTTGCAATATGGGAATAGTAGGCGGTAACGATTTATCTTTTTTCCATGATTATTGCGCTAAAAGTTTTGAATTTGTAGATAAAAACAAGAGGGTTTGGGAGACCGCGGGAGCATACAACTTCAATGTTTTTTTTGAACAAGTTTTGTTTTATGAAATGGCTACCAACAGAGAACTTAAAATAGACTTTCTTCTCGATGAAAAAACGCTAGATAACAATTATAGGGGTTTTGGAGATTTTGACAAAGTACCTATAAAAAAATATTTACATTTAATAGGACAGTATAAAAGGAATCAT
>NZ_DATJCY010000347.1:0-3742 GCF_035577925.1 Gelidibacter sp.
ATTCGCTCATAACTTTCGGCCAAAACAGCTTTTACTCCAAGCAAAAACGTGCCTTTTGCAGCCCAATCCCGTGAGGATCCACTTCCATATTCTTTTCCGGTAAGCACCACTAATGGCGTATCGTCTTTTTTGTATTTAACAGCGGCATCATAAACCGTCATCTCTTCGCCCGAAGGCAAATAGGTGGTATAACCGCCTTCCTGTTTGGCCAGTTTGTTTTTGATGCGCACGTTGGCAAAAGTACCACGTACCATGACTTCATCATTACCACGTCGGCTGCCATAGGAGTTGAAATCTTCTTTGTTGACACCTTTACTGATTAAATACTGTCCTGCCGCCGAACGCTCATTAAAAGCTCCTGCTGGCGAAATATGATCGGTCGTAATACTATCGCCCAAGACCAAAAGCGCACGTGCATTTTCGATATCCTGAAGTGCCGGTGCTTGATCCGAAATATTTTTAAAGAACGGAATTTCCTTGATATAAGTTGAAGAATCATCCCATTCATACAAACTACCGGTTGGGATTTCCAGGTTTCTCCAAATCTCGTTGCCTTCAAAAATCTCGGAATAGTTTTTATGGAAATCTTTGGGTGAAAGGACTTCTTTAAGCACTGCATTGATTTCATCATCAGTTGGCCAAATATCTTTTAGATAAACAGGCAATTGATTTTTGTCATAACTGATGGGATCATTGAACAAATCGATATCCACGCGACCCGCAATGGCAAAAGCCACCACCAACATAGGCGACATCAAATAGTTCATTTTGACCTGCGAATGGACACGTGCCTCAAAGTTACGGTTTCCGGAAAGTACAGAACAGACCACCAATTCATGCTCATCAACCGCTTTGGCTATAGCTGGTGGTAACGGCCCGGAATTTCCAATACAAGAGGTACAGCCATAACCTACCAAATGGAATTGCAAGGCTTCTAAATCTTTAAGCAAATCGGCTTTTATCAAATAATCGGTCACCACTTTAGAGCCCGGTGCCAACGAGGTCTTTACCCATGGTTTGACATCAATGCCCTGCTCTCTTGCTTTTTTGGCAACTAGTCCGGCACCAATCATCACAAATGGATTGGACGTATTGGTACAAGAGGTTATCGCAGCAATGACCACCGAACCATCTGACAAAGAAAACTTCTGTTCACCTTTATCGATCCAAACGGTTTTGAGTCCGTTTTTTTCTTTAGCTTCAATAGAAGTGCCTTCTGAAAGCTGTTTTATGGGCGGCGAAAGTTGATTGCCACCTTCATTTTTCCATCGTATTTCTGAATCCCGATCCTCGTGCTCAATATATTCGCGTTCAAAACCAGAACTCAACAGATCAATGAATTTGGGTTTAAATTCTTTTAATAGGATTTTATCCTGTGGACGTTTTGGACCGGCAACGGTAGGTTCTATTTTAGAAACATCCAATTCAACAATATCAGTGTAAGTAATTCTGCTTTCATCTTTTCGCCATAACATATTGGCTTTGCAATACGTTTCAACCAATTGGATCTGCTCTTCCGACCGGTTACTTTCTCGCATATAAGTCAGGGTTTTATCATCAATTGGAAAATAGGTAATGGTACAGCCAAATTCTGGCGACATATTACCAATAGTTGCTCTATCCGGTACGGATAAATGATCAAGACCCGGACCAAAAACCTCAACAAATTTGCCGACCACACCTTTTTTTCTCAATACATTGGCGATGGTCAATACCAAATCCGTGGCCGTAGAACCCAAAGGCAATTTACCCGTCAATTTCAATCCAATCACTTCGGGCATGATAAAATAAAGAGGCTGGCCCAAAATAGCGGCTTCGGCTTCAATACCACCAACGCCCCAAGCTACAACACCAATACCGTTGACCATTGGCGTATGGCTGTCTGTCCCTACCAAAGTATCGGGAAAAAGCATGCCGTCGCGTTCAATAACCCCTTTTGAAAAGTATTCTAAATTGATTTGATGGCAAATTCCCATCCCCGGAGGAACCACACTAAAGTTATCAAAAGAATGCTGCGCCCATTTTAAGAATTGATACCGCTCCAGATTACGTTTATATTCTTCTTCCATATTGCGTTGATAGGAATATTCGGTGCCAAAATAATCGACCTGCACGGAGTGGTCAATCACCAAATCAACAGGCACCAACGGATTGATCGTATTTGGATCCTTGCCTTTGCGTGCCACTTCTGCGCGTAGTGCGGCAATATCAACCACTGCCGGAACACCGGTAAAATCCTGCATCAATACGCGTGCAGGTTTAAAAGGAATATCTTTATCCACACCTTGTGGTTTCCAATTTAAAAGCGTTTCAATGTTTTCATTGGTTACGGAAAAATCATCAAAATTACGCAATGCGTTTTCTAAAAGGATACGAATGGAAAACGGTAATTTATCAATCTCATAACCTTGCTTAACGAGTTCTTCCAGACTGTGATAGTCAAAGGTATTCCCGTTGACCACTATTTGCTTTTTAGTTTTAAAAGGATTACTTGCCATGTTATCAATATTTTTTTAGTAGTTAATAGTTTTATTGATTCAATCCGTTCACATGTGTTTTTCAGATTTGCTTAAAAGATTGAATCTTATGAATTTTCTAAAATTGAAAGTATATGAATTTTAGGAAGACGTTGTTAGTGCGTTACCCAAATATCAAAAAACACCACATTTTTACAATGTCAGTATTTTATTTAAGTCGCTTAAAGTTACGGATTTTATCAAACTAAATGAATCATATCCAATAAATAATGAGTCATATTGATGACTGCAGAATCTAAAAAACGATAAAACAAGGTCTATTTGCTAGGGATTATTGCAGATAAATATTTATTTCTAATCCCGAAAGAACTCGATATATATAAGATAATTTGCAATCGAAAGAATAGGATCCTAATGAGGATGCGTAAATATTGGAATTATTGAGGGGTATTTATTATGGCCAACCAATAGATTAAAAAAAATGAAGCAAACATCTCTGAGTAACCAATTCAGATAATTTGCTTCACTTGACTATTAACTCAAATAAAAGATGAAAAAAATGCAATTTGCTTTTGTGCACAGTAATTACTGCACAATATGTTTTGCTTATGCCGTCGTGGCCAAATTTCAAATTACCAACAATCGTTTAAGCTTTGTTTTTAAGTTTACCAATCAATGACGTGGCACTTCCAATTTAGAAAAATCGATAGCAGGCGCAACACCGTTTGCTGTCCTTGTAAATTCCGTGTCAATAGGTATGGTTTCACTAAAAAACCCACAGTTTTCCATAAAAAACTCATTACCTACAACACCTCCACCATAATCCATTCGGGCTTCTTTTCGAGCCGTCGCGTCGGCGGTAAACTTCGCCTTGGTCAACTCAATCCATTCCCCATCGGTGGTATAGATCCATTGGTTGTTGTAATTTGCTTTTCTGGTAATATTGCCATAAGACGGAACGAAATTCTCTAAAAACGAATAAAGTCTCTGTAGATGCCTACTGCCTTGAGGTCTTCTGAAACTGGCTATTAAATGCCACTGATCATCATCAGGAGTGAAAAAATAAGCTGTATAATCGGTGGAATTATTTTCTGCTGGAACGCCTTTCAACAAAAATTTATAAGTGGTATCGGCTTTCCATGGAAAGACTTTATAACTCTGTCCACCAGAACCTTCATTTCCAAATTCACCGGTTTTGACAGCATCGCCTTTGCCTAATAAAATAATTTTGTGATCGTCCGGAATTTCATTTGGATCTTGCGTAT
>NZ_DATJCY010000348.1:0-2217 GCF_035577925.1 Gelidibacter sp.
AATTATTCAAGACATACGAACGTAACTCCATTCCTAGTTCTTGTCTTACCTCAGGACGGAGATTTTTGACATGCACAATTGCCTGTGATAGTTCCATGTGATTTCCTGCTTCAAACAAAAGGTTTTTATACACTTTCAACACAAATTTTATTCCTGAGATATCTGAACCTAAAACAGGAATGCCCATACTCATTGCCTCAACCAAGGCCATTGGCATACCTTCTTTTCTGCCGTCGTTCAATGTAGGGATCACATACAAATCTGCATTAGCAATATACGGACGAACATCAGGCACCTTACCAAAAAAAACAACTTGCTCTTCTAAGTTCAACTCATTTACTAACAATTTCAAGAAATCACCGTAATCACTCCTATCATCACCCAAAATGGTCAAGGTTGTTCTAGGGTCTTTTAAAACAGATAATGCTCTTAATAGAACTTCAACCCCCTTAATGGGCACCAAATTGGCTACAGTAATAATTTCAAACTTCGAGTCATTTTTTTGCTGAAATAATTCAGGAGAATAAAAAGCTGTATCAATCCCCAAAGGAATGAGACTTTGATTTTTTTTGTTAGGAAAATAAGCTCTCATTTCGTCATTTATTGTAATAATAAAATTGGCCAAAAAGCTACGAATTTTCCAATGCCGATTACCCCAGCTCATTGCTTTTTTAGTATAGACCCACTTCACATTAGCCAAACGAGCTGCCAAAGCCTCAGTCCAATCACTGCTCCAATGCCAAGAATGGACTATATCATAATTATTTGTTTTTAAAAACTTACGAATGCTTATAATTCTTATTGGTAACGAGCTGTAAGGTCGATATGTAGTTGTAGTTTCTACAATATGGATTGGTACTCCCAAGCTTTGAATTTCTTTAAAAAACCCACCTCGGTTACTGGAACAAGCTATTTCCACTTCAAATTTGGTTTTATCCAGTCCTTTTACTAAATCATAAAGCACTTTCCCACTGCCAGCGGTGTCAAAATTGGGAATGGTATATAGGATTTTTATTTTTGACATTTGTCTAATTAAACCTTTAAAACACCTATTCCATATTTATGTTGTGAAGGATTTTGAATAAATTCCTTGTATTCAAAATTATTGTTTATTTCATTCCATATCTTATCCACGTAACAATCTAGTTTAGGTTGATAATCAGTATCCAATATATCATGAAAACCTATCAATCCTCCAAATTCCACAAGATTCTTATACATTTCAAAGTATCCTCCAAAGTTTTCTCACCATTGTAGATAGGTAGTATTACGGATACTTTCATTAAATTAATTTTTAATAATGCCATGTTCAAGTTATAAGTGCAACTGTCCATGTCGATTTTAATTTTTCTATTGGACTAATGTAGCCAAATTTTCTCATCTTACGATTGTTAATTAATGTTTCAATTCCCTTAATTCTATTTTCAGTAATAAGATTTAGGTCTGTTTTTTCTAGGCACGAACTTTCTAATGAAATCTATCCTGTTTTCTACTGTTCCTCCTACCATAATTCTTACTTTTTTCTCAGACTCTGCTTTTAATCGTTTAGCAATTGTATTGTTTTACTTAGTCAATTTTTTATCCTTATCCGTTTGTTATATCGTTTCTATCTCTGATTTAACTTGTAAAAATGGGTTAGGTTTTCTTGTAGTGTGTCGTCTTTTAAGGCTGCCACTAACTCACAAATATCCAAAATCCCAACAACCTATCCAAACCTATTATAGTGCTATTTAGTAATAGTTTACAATTCTATATCTTTATGGATATTTAAAACACAAAACCCTAACGATACTCAAAATACAAAGTCTAAAATTTAACCGTTGTCCCTTTACTTGGTAAGTTTCACCACGATATTCACAGATTTTTCTGGATTTATGGATGTATAACATGTATTCCAAATTTTTTATTTTAATACTGGTTTTATGGTTTTACCAAACTATTTTCAAAAATGGAAGTTGCTGTAACGGCTACCTTTGGTATACAAAGTTTTAATACTTGATCTTTCAAAGTGGCACAAATCGAACCGTTATGGGTTTTTAACACACAGGCAAAAATGGCACAGTTTGAACCGAAATCCCTGGCACTATGAAACCGAAATCACTGGCACAAATCGAACCGAAGTAACCAAGAAGTTCCGTACCAGGGCAGCAATAGAGCCCATCATCGGACATTTAAAGACCGATTTCCGTTTGGCCCAAAATTATTTCCATGGAGAAA
>NZ_DATJCY010000349.1:0-2994 GCF_035577925.1 Gelidibacter sp.
TGGTCAAATCGGCTTCTACATAAGTGGTAACATGTGGCGACGTATGTTTGGAATAGACCATATGATCGGCAATCATTTGCCGCATACGATCCATTTCTATGATTTTTCCCGAACCTTTATCAAAATTCAATTGCGGAATGCGATAAGCGGTTGGATCTTGCATTATTGGTTGTGCAAATTTGTAAGGCCTTCCCGCTTCGATATAATTGAAAACATCACTTTTTTGCAATCGACCTTCATGTCCTGTTGGTGGAATTCTGGCAAGTTCTTCAAAACTGATATGCTGTTCTTTAGCTATCGAAATGATTAATGGCGAAAAGAAATCTCCTCCTGACTTCGCAAAACGGGGTGCTGTATCCTGATAGCTATTAGGAGGAATTGAAGTTGAAGGCTTTTCTATCTGTTTTAGTGATTTATCAGTTTCTATTGAAGTTTTATTGTCTGTTGATTGCACTTTAGAACCTTCTTCGGAAACTTCTAAAATAGCCATCACTTCTCCTACCGGAACGACGTCTTTCGCTTGAAATAGTATTTTAACCAACGTTCCTGAAACTGGTGCCGGAACTTCATTATCAACTTTATCCGTGGCTACTTCAAGAAGAATATCACCCTCATTAAAAGAATCGCCTTCATTAATTAGCCAATTAATGATCGTGCCTTCGGTTATGCTTTCACCCATTTTGGGCATCTTCAATTCCCACGAAAGTGGGAATCTCTCATTTTCTTTCATTTCGATAGTTATTAAAATCAATCATCAATATCAATATTCTTAGAACACCAACAAAATTCACTCCTTGAGGCTTATTGGACACAATATAGGCAAACCAAGATCTCATTATTTATGTATTAGATTCCTGCCTGCGCAGGAAGTTGGGCATCTTCAATCCCCACGAAAGTGGGAATCGCTCATTTTCCTTACTCATTGTCTTTATTTGATATTGAATCACAACGACAAAACCTCATAATTCAAAATTTAATCACGAGATTCCTGCCTGCGCAGGAATTGTTCTCGAAGCGTTTTATATACATCCTTTTGTAATTTCATATGCTCCGGAACTTCCCTCAGCGGCTCGACTTCTCTTAAACTTTCATAACAATCGGCGGGCAATTGCTGATAGAGTGCCGTTCCTTTAGTTTTCCATGCAATCATTTCATCACTCACTTGTTTGATAATTTTAGCTGGATTGCCAACCACCAAACTTCGTTTTGGAATGATGGTTTCGGCTTTGATAAAACTCAAAGCTCCGATGATGCTTTCATCGCCAATTTCGGCATCATCCATAATGACGGCATTCATCCCAATCAAACAATTTCTGCCCAAATTGGCACCGTGAATGATAGCGCCATGACCCACATGCGCACTTTCCTTGAGCGTGATGGATTTTCCAGGAAACATGTGAATCGTACAGTTTTCTTGAACATTAACACCATCTTCCAATATAATCTGTCCCCAATCGCCCCTGATGGCAGCACCAGGTCCGATATAGCAATTTTTGCCAATAATGACATTTCCCGTAACCGCGGCCAAAGGATGCACGAAACTGCTTTCGTGAATGACGGGGATGTAACCTTGGAAGGAATAAATCATAGTATATAGGGTTATAGTGGGTAGTGAAAAGTGGGTAGAGGGTAGTAAAAAGTTATCGACAGTAAATAGTCTTTAGCTAGCAGTGTAAAATTTTGAGATGCTTTCTCCATAATCTTATGTTCAAGGTTTCTTATTTCTTAAATGCTTCATTAATGCAGATATCATTTTATTAATTTCAACAAGTAAAGATCTATTGGTTTCGCTTTGTTCAAAAGTTATGTAATTTCGCAAATAAGCTTTGGTTGTCGCAGCTACACATTCCAGTGAACTATCCCTTGCAATTCTTAAGTAATTCAAAAAGCCTGCATCCGAACTACCAGAGCCTTCTGCAATATTAAAGGCAATAGAATCGGCGGCACGAGCAAATTGAGCTGACAATCTATAATCCTCTATTTTAGGAAACTGGTTCAGCTGCTCATGAACCAATTCACCAAATTCTATGGCTTTTTGGTACACTTTTAACTCTTCAAAATTAAAATGATATTTACTTTCCATCTAAATCGATTTCTGTATTAACCTCACTTCTACCCTCTAACCACTAATTACTACTCTCTAACTTTTCACTACCCACTAAAAACTACCCTCTAATTACTCATACCCTCTCAACTTCTCCTTCGTAAACTCGCTCAACACCAATCGTCCACTAATTTTTGCGCGCTGTACCAATAACTGATCCCAATCTTCGGTGCCACGCCAAAACATGGTTTTCATTTCAGACATGGCTTTTGGATTGTAGGCGCACAAGCCTTCGGCAAAGGTTTTCACAGCTTCATCCAACGCTTCTGTCGAATCAAAAACCTGGGTATATAATCCTTTTTGCATTGCCCATTCTGCGGAATAAAAGGTATTGGCATCTATCGCGATTTGCGATAAACCGCTCAATCCCAATTTGCGCTGAACGGCCGGTCCAACCACAAACGGTCCGATACCAACATTGAGTTCGCTCAATTTAATTTGGGCATAGGTTGTCGCCATACAATAATCAGTTGCTGCCGCTAGACCGACACCACCACCTACGGTTTTTCCTTGAATACGTCCGATGATAAATTTTGGGCATTTGCGCATGGCATTAATGACGTTGGCAAAACCCGAAAAGAAAATCTTACCGGTCTCTTCGTCATTGATATCTACCAATTCGTTGAAACTGGCGCCGGCACAAAACGTCCGATCGCCGCCACTTTGAAGGACAATAACCTTAATACGGTTATCTTCTCCCGCCAAGGTTATCGTTCTTGCCAATTCTGACAACAGATTTCCGGGCAAAGAGTTTTGTGCAGGATGAAAAAACTCAATATATCCTACTCCGTTTTTGTTTTTTAATTTTACGTATGGTTTTTGCATGTTTTGAATCAAGGTTTTTAGAAGCAAGAATCAAAACTATTTCTGATTCTTGCAGATTACTTTAT
>NZ_DATJCY010000350.1:0-4265 GCF_035577925.1 Gelidibacter sp.
GCCTACAGATGCTTACACGTTTGAAGAGGCCGTTGCCAACAAGCATTTATCACCCTATAAATCTATTGAGGTGCCCACCAAGTTTTTACGTGAAGGCATCAAATACAGCGAGCTTTCCGAAGAAGAACAAGAAGAGTTTGAACAAGAAATTCTCGATGGCGAAGAAGCTACAGGTAATGAGTGGATTACAGCATCAGAACTCAACACCTGGTTGTTCAATAAACCCACAGCTATTGAGACCTTGCGCTATGTGTTGGAACACGGTATCAAAAAACGTGGTGGAGAGGAATTGGGGAAAACCATCATCTTTGCTAAAAATCAAAAACACGCCCATTTTCTAAAGGATATGTTTATGGAGCTGGACAAGGAGCGGTTTGGCAATGATTATGTCAAGGTCATCACCCATAACGAACCCAAAGCAAAAGAATTTATCAATCGGTTTTGCGATGAGGAAAAGGAGCGTTTGCCACAAATTGCTATTTCGGTGGACATGATGGATACCGGGATCGATGCGCCAAGCTGTGTTAATTTGGTGTTTTACAAACCTGTGAAGTCCTATTCCAAATTTTGGCAAATGATCGGGAGAGGTTCCCGTTTACGACCCGATTTATTTGGCGTAGGGGAAGATAAAACCCATTTCCTGATTTTTGATCTCTGTGGTAACTTTGAGTTTTTTGGAGAGAATCCTAACGGTCAGGAAGCGAGTTCCCAAAAGAGTTTAACTGAAATTTTATTTGGATTGCGTTTGCACCTTGCCGAATATTTAAAGAGCAGCCAATTTAAAGATGACAATTCACTGCAAGCATTCAGAACCGAATTGCTGGATGATTTGCACGGTGCTATTGCCGCATTGGATCACAACCGATTTGACGTAAAAATGAAATTGGAAATTGTACATGAATTTGGAAATACCAATCGCGAAATCTGGAACCATTTGTCCAAGCGCGATCTCAAGCGAATAGAAGAGGAGCTGGCGCCCTTGGTAAAACCTGAAGAAGGAGATTCAGATCTGGCACGCTACTATGATAAATTACTTTACACCTTGATTGCAAAACGTTTGGAAACGCCAAATACCGAGGCCTTTGTAAACAGTTTTATCGTTCCTATTTCGAAGGTCGTTTCAACCTCTAAAAAACTGTTGAAAAAAACAACCATTCCGGCCGTTAAATCCAAAGAAGACCTTATCAAATTGCCGCTGGAAGAGAATTTCTGGAAAGCAGATGGCATTGTACATTTGGAAAGACTCAGAAAAGGAGTGAGAGCATTGGTAAAATATATTGACCCTGTGGATCAACGTTATGTCACAACAAATTTCGCCGATTATATTTTGGAAGATGGGGTTAAAACGAGCCATCCATTAAATGAGGAAGGGGAAGTGTACCCAGTATCGCCATTCCAAAATAATGTACACCGTTTAGAACAATTGATCCGAGCAAATGAAAACCACCTCACCATTACGAGAATCCGAAAAGGAGAAACGATCACTGAAAGCGAACTTCAAGCTTTGGAAGCGATGTTATTTGAAGGCGGAATTGATAAAGGCGTTATTGAAAAAGAATTGGGAACACAATTTAGTTTGGTCAACTTCATTATCTCCTTGATGGGCTTAAGTCCTGAAAATGTAGAGGCCGCTTTCGCTAAATTTATAAACGATTATAAATTAAACGCCATTCAAATTGAGTTTCTTGATACCATCAAAAAATTCCTGACCACAAATGGCAAGATAGAACCGAGCAAGTTGTACGATTCGCCCTTTAAGAATTACCATAGTATGGGCATTGATGGTGTATTTACCGAACAGCAAGCCGATACGATTTTTAAAATTCTGGGGGATTTCAACCGGGCCAATTAATTGATATCCAATAGCAACTAAAACGGCAACCTTGAATTTAAAAACCCTGTAAATCATGTAATTACAGGGTTTTTAGTGGATTTTGATGTCCAAAAAGTGGAGTCGGGGAGAATCGAACTCCCGTCCAAACAAGTTACCAAAGAGCTTTCTTCACGTTTAGTCTTTTCTTGTTTTTTCGATTGTAAGCTGGCTAAAGACAACCCACTTACAACTTATCTTTTTTAGTTTCAAGAGCAAATCAAAGCACTTTGCTCCCTATGTCAACTTTTACGATGCCTCTAAGTAGAACGCCGCTGACCAGGGCTTTCAAGAGACATTTAGCTTCCCTACCTGGTAGAGATTAGCAAATCCTACTGTGATTCGGATTAAGCAGCTAAAGCGTAGTTATTCTCGCCGTTTAAAAGTTTGAAATAGCCTTTTACGTGTTTCAATTTCATTACACGACGTGCTTACCGTTCAATAAATCTCGCTGTCAAAACCAGTCGACCCCATTATGATGCTGATAACTATCTTAACTTCTGTAGATGATTTAGCGTGCAAAGTTACCAAAAAGTTTGCTTCAATCCTGCAAATGGCGATAAGATTATTTGAAAACCAGTCATGGGTCATCAGTCATTGGCCATCCATCAATTATCCGATCCAAACTTCAGCAAAGTTTATCAGATTATTATGATTGGTTTGTCGATTAATGGCCTAATTTTGCAGACTTTAAAAATTAAAATAGTAAAGTCATGTCAAAACCAAGAATTGCTCTCGCCATCGGGGTTTTATGTATTTCTATATTTCCAATTTTGGTAAAATTAAATCTTACGCCTGGGCTCATTTCTGCTTTTTATCGTATGGCGATAGCAGCGGCTTTGTTGGTGCCGTATGTCATAATAACCAAAAAATTTAAAGTCACTTCCAGAAAAGCATTTTTTCTAGCAGTAATTTGCGGTGTTATTTTTGGGATGGATGTTGGGGTTTGGAATATCGCCATTCAACAATCTACCGCAACACAAGCCACATTATTAACTAATTTATCGCCTGTTTGGGTAGGAATTGGTGCTTTTTTATTTATGAAAGACAAGCCAAAGCGCAATTTTTGGATTGGGACTGTCGTGGCCATTATGGGAATGGTTCTTTTGGTGGGATTCGACTTATTTCTGAATCTCGATTTTAATATGGCATTCGTTTTTGCCGTGCTTTCCGGAATGCTTTACGCCATATACATGTTGACCAGTAAGCAAATTTTAGGAGAATTGGAAGTCATGACGTTTATGACCATTAGTTTGCTCTCTTCTACCGTTTCACTCGGATTGTTGAGTTATGTATTAGGTGAGCCTTTTGGAGGATTTTCCAATGAAGGTTGGCTGGTATTGGTAATCCAAGGGGTGGTTTGCCAACTTTTGGCGTGGTTGCTCATCAGTTATGCCACTAAGTATATGCGTGCCACGCGCGTATCAGTAAGTTTGTTGGGACAAGCTGTACTGGCATCTCTATTGGCGTGGTGGTGGTTGGATGAGCAAATTTCGGCGCAAATGGTCATTGGTGGTATCACTCTACTTTTGGGTATCCGTTTGACATTTTATGAAAAACCTCTTTTTTAGGTCGAAATTTTAAAAGTATTCAGAATTCATCTATTGGATAGATATCGGAAGATCACTCTCAAACATGATATTCTAAAAGAGTTAATTTCTTTTTAGAGCTTGTTTAAATTTTATGGCAGATAATTTGACCATATTTTTAGAATTTTCCAACAGGAGTTCATAATTTCTACATAAAATAGACCAGCTGTCATTTTGGAAAGTTATTAGGCAACATGCGTCATTACCATCAGGTTTTTACCAGATACGTAATTACGTTCCAAATGGTCTTTAAATCATGTTTTCGCTTTCTGTTATTGAAGTTCAAGTTTTTTTTATAAATTGTCATTGATTGTTAGTAATGTTTGTGGAGTGTTTTTTCATCTTAACTTAATGGGTTTACATCAACAAGTTAATGAAAACAAACAGCGTAAATAATTGGTAATCAGTTTTTACATGTTGTTTTACAGTAAAATGCTCTATAATATTTTTTCAATTTAATTTTTAAACATGCTCTTAGACGACCTCTTTTTTCATTGTTTATATTATTTTTATACAATACACAAGTCCTAAATAAGAATTTATAAAAATCATTAAATGAAAATTATGTATAAACTACTAATAATTCTTATGTTTCTTCCTTTGTTTCAATGTCAGAATAATGACTCCATTTTTCAATTATCAGGTGAAATCAAAGGTCAAAACATAAAACATGTTATAATTATATATGAGACTGTTGATGACCAAGGTAAAATGCGTGATACAATAGATTTAATTGATGGGAAATTCAAGTTTTCAGCTAAAATTAGAACTCCCACAATTATTAGTCTATATCTTGATTCGCCGTT
>NZ_DATJCY010000351.1:0-2205 GCF_035577925.1 Gelidibacter sp.
GCATTTCAAACAGGTGTAGGTTGCCATTGATTTTAGTTTTTGGGTTAGTCATTTTTTCTAATTGAGCCAAAGCTATTTTCTAAATGGACAAAATGTGTCCGTTTCAGAAAAAATATTGATTTAATACTGCAATAATAGAAAATGACTTTCCCACATATTGGGATTGTTAAATAAGTGAGAAATACTTACAAAAAATCAGAAAATAATAAAAAACAACGGTAAAAAAGCTTGACGATCGCGTGCCGTTACTTATAATAAGCCATCATGAGTTCCAAATGATGTTTCACAAAGTCCTTAACATGCAGCGGACTAACCACCCGTACCCAAAGATTGTATTTAAAAATGGTCATTAAAAACTCATAATTAGGTTCGATATACACTTTCAGTTCGCCCCAAATATCCGGATTGGTATAATCCAGTTCAGGAGTATCCATCGCCTTCGGCTCTACTACAACTTCCTGCGAATGATGTAAAGGATTTGTCGTTAAATATTTAAAATGATGGTTTGCCACCTCAATATGGATCCATTCTGGTAGCATGCCCGTTTTTAAAATACCAATGACATTTTTATAATACTCAAAAGCATTAAAAGCTATCGGATTTTTAACCTGCTGCTTGGTTATTTTAAAAGCTTCTATCCTATCGTCCAAACAAAACACATAGTGTCCGTACTTTGCATTATGCGCTACCAAATACCAAGCATCGTTGATTTCCTTGAGGTGCAAGGGTTGAAAAAAACCAGTAATATCCTGAAAACCATTATCGTCGTACCAACCCTGATATTCCAGTTCAACTAAAAGTTGTTGCTCAATAGCATGGATGAGCGGCACCAACTCTATTTGAAAACTTAAAGAACTGCGCGAGGTCGTGATATGATCTTTCCATGAATGGGCATGATGATGCAGCAGATAGATTTCGGTTTTTTCATAAACTTCCTGAAGCGCTTCGGTCATTTCCAGGTCATCCATAAAATACCCGTAATTGCGCTTATACGAAATGACCGTTTGGTAATATGATTTTATTTTATCCAGATCGCGATTAATGGTCTTTTGGCTCGAGTGGTTTAGTTTGGCATAAAGCGGATCATCAATATTGTCCATTCGCAATTGATCTAGCGCGTTTTGCAAATCGATAAGCGGCACAAAACCATTTTTTTCAATGCCATAAACCTTAGGATTTGAAACGATGCGCAAAATATAATAACGACGAAGAAACTCAGGAGTCATGGCACTATTTTAAAAGCGAATGTAATAATAATCTTTTGAACCGTTTTAAGCAATCGGTTTTATATATTTGGAAACCCTAACGCAAATTATGACCTCTGTTTTCAGCAAAAAAGATTTTATTGCCACCAAATGGTTTACCTTAGAAAAACTCATACAGCTGGCTACCGGCATCCTGATTGTCCCTCAAATTTTCAGTATGTTGGGCACTGTAGATATCGGAAAACTCAAGTTTGTTGAAGCCGTTATGGGCATGTTGGCACCGTTGTTTTTTCTGGGTTTATCAGCAATTTGTATCCGGGAAATCATTTATAATCCACAACAAAGCCATCGCATTTTGGCCACGGCTTTTTGGCTACGTCTTATAAGCTGGATCGTTATTTTTATTGGGATTTTAGTTTATTTTAACCTGTCGGAAAGCAGTCCGTTAAAGGGATTATATTTTATAGTTGCCTTCAGTTACCTCTTTAAAATTACCGATGTTTTTGAGTATTATTTACTGGCAAAAAAATGGACGAAAATCATTTTCATTAGTAGAATCATCAGTTTAAGCATTATCGTTGCCCTACAATATTATGGTGTGAAAAACCAATTTGATGTGACCTACTTTGCCAAATTGATTGCTCTTGATTTTCTTATTCAAGGAATAATTTACGTCATCATTCTTAAACATAAAAAACAGCTCATATTTAAGGAATTGAAATTTTCTTGGCCGTTGGGAAAATCGTTATTAAAAATGTCGTTCCCTTTAATTATTTCCAATAGCTTAATCATCTTTTATATTACGATTGACGAACTGTTTCTAAAATATTATCATGGTGATCATGCCAACGGGATTTTTTCGACGGTACAGTTTTTAGTGATCGGTTTGAGTTGGAATATTGGTTCTTCAATCATCAATGCACTGTATCCTTCGCTGGCAGAATCGTATCAGGAAAATGCCATCCTTTATCAAAAGAAAATAAAAGCCCTTTTTAAAATC
>NZ_DATJCY010000352.1:0-2019 GCF_035577925.1 Gelidibacter sp.
AAGGTTTTGCGTGTAATAAAGTAGTCCATCAGGTTATCCGTAATATCATTAGTAGGCACACCTGACGAATTATTGTTTCCTAATAGCATAGTTAATACCTGGACACAAAATTAAGTAATAGTTTTAAATTTGTGTTATGAGTTTACATCGTAAAAAATGGTCTCAAAAAGAGAAAGAAGAAGTTTTATTATTCACTGAGGAGCATGGTATCACACGAGCTTCAAGAGAGTTTAACGTGTCAACAGCGACGATTTACGGCTGGAAGAAGCGTTATGAAGAGTTGGGTGTTGAGGGTTTGTCAAAAGGAGCTAAGACAGCTGTAGAACTGGAGTTAGCGCAGCTTAAAAGAGAAAACAATGAACTCAAAAAGTTGGTTGCAGAAAAGGAACTTGCAATCCGGGTAAAAGATTCTCTTTTAAAAAAAAGCAGCCTTCGAAACTCGAAAAAATAATGGTCGTAGAAGATTTTAAGGAGCAAGGCTATCCGGTCGATAAACTTTTGAAAATAACTGATTTAGCTCGAAGTTCCTATTATTATAAATCTACCGGAAACAAGGCAGGTAAACGAAAATCGTCTTACTTTTATAAAGATGGTATGGCGGTTAATAAGGAAATATTGCTGGAGGACATCAAAGAACTTTTGTCAGGCGAATTCGTTGATTATGGCTATTTTAAGACCTATAAACACTTGAAAGAAGAATTAGGTTATTCCATTGGATCTACTCGAACTTACCGAATTATGAAGGAGAATAATCTGTTGAGATTTCAAAGAAACAAAGGCAAGTTTCGAAATCGAAATTGGGTGAAAGAATTGGTTCCCAATGTTGAAAAACCATTTCAGTTTTTTGAATTCGATATTAAGTTTGTTTATGTCCAGGGCAATCGAACCAACGCAATGATTCTAACTGTTTTAGATGTCTATAGCCGATGGAATATGGGACAATATATTGCATATAATATCGGGAAAGAGGATGTAATTCAGTTATTTGAGCAAATTATTTCACGCTATAAATTACCCGCTAATTTTATCGTAAGAAATGATAATGGCAGTCAATTTATTGCTTCAATAGTTCAAGCGTATTTTGTTGAAAAAGGTGTAAGTCAGGAGTTTACCAAGCCCGCCACACCAGAGCAAAATGCACATATTGAAAGCTATCATTCGATCATGGAAAGTGCTGTTTGTCAAAGATTTGAATTTGAAAATTTAAAAGATTTAAAAGCAACAATGAATCGTTTCAGAAAATTTTATAACTTTGAAAGAATTCATGGTGGACTGGATTATTTATCACCACTCAAATATCTAAAGAAAATAGGGGTTAATTGTGATAATTTAATTCATGAATAGGTAGAAAAAAGTGTCCAAGTTTTAGCGTTTAAGCCAAAAAAGCTAGATACTCTTCCAAGATTATGGCATCTTTATTCTTTTGAAATTCTATTTTTTTTAATGCTATAAAAAGATCATTATAACTTATATTTTTCCAATTAGTATTTATTGAACTTTCTCCTATTAGTGTCAAGAAGAAATAATTAGTTTTTATATTATTA
Organism: Gelidibacter sp.; assembly: GCF_035577925.1. Taxonomy (GTDB): domain Bacteria; phylum Bacteroidota; class Bacteroidia; order Flavobacteriales; family Flavobacteriaceae; genus Gelidibacter. The sequence continues at coordinate 1,545 of NZ_DATJCY010000352.1, forward strand.
AAATCGTTATCAATAGTTTTTTGATATTTATCTAGTTGATTAGAATGTTGTGATGATTTTAATTTATTTTCAATAACAACAATATCTTTATCTGTCTTTATTAAAATATCTACATTTTTATACTCTGTTAAAGAAAATTCAATCTTTTTAACATCAATATTAAACAAATTTTTAAATAATTTGATTTTTTCAGTATGTAATATTCCTTTGAAGTTTTCGGAGAAAATCCAAGATAATATTTGAGAATGTATTTTTTCTTGATTTGAAATACTTAAAAACTCGAAAAAAGTTTGGGTGCTCATTTTTCTTTGTGAGGTTATTTTGATTAATATGGCAGCTAATCGAGTCACGCAAGGGAATCTCACCCCTACGTTCTCACGGAACCGTGCGTGACAGTCTCCCGTCACACGGCTCTTCATGTTAATAAATCACTCAAATATAAAATTATTTAAGGATATACCAATAACCAGTGTGC
>NZ_DATJCY010000353.1:0-1950 GCF_035577925.1 Gelidibacter sp.
CAAAAGGAAAACTGTGAAGCCATTTAAAACAATAGAGCAGAAATTTTATTAATCTTAAAAAAAAATTAAAATGAAAAGAATTAGAAAATCTAACTTATTTACCACAACTATAGTAATGCTGTTTTTCTTCAGCATCATTGGTTTTTGGGGATGTGAGAAAGAAAATTTGCTTGAAAGTCAATATGAAGAATATCTTGATTTAGATACTTATGAAATGTCCAAAATGTCAGTAAAAGATATGGAGACATACGGGCAAGCACTTCAAAGACTTAATATAGATAAGAAAAATGGTCTTTATCGAATTAAGCAAACCACTGGGGCACAAGTGAATATTTCGGAGGACTTGTTTAAATACATTACAAAAGGATTTAAAAGAACCAATGAGATTTTTGCACCAAAAACTTTTAATAATTTAATTCCTAGATTAAAATCTGGAAATACTGAAGGAGACAATTCTCAACCCAGTGATTCAACTTATTGTGTTGCGCATTCACTTGCAGGCATGGGTGGTGTAAGTTTTAATGATGCCAAAGCCTATCTAGATAGTATTTACGGTTCAAATTTCAGTGGAGTAGGTTCAACCTTCATGGATTCTGTGGTATATCATTTTTATCCAAATGCAAGAAAATCCAATTCTGTAACGCAAGGTGGGTTTTTAAACAACGCACTTATATGGTATCCGACATCTGACACAACGGGTCATGCAGTAAATGGGATGTTTTATGATTCAAATAGTGGTTATATTCTATATAATGACTATCAGAACAATCAAATGTTGCCAATTCAGGCTGATAGCATCTCGTCTATTTATTATCCCTATTAAGAATTATGAATATCTTAAAGCAAATATTTATCTTTAGTATTCTTTTTGCACCGTGGAATCTTTCTGCTCAAGAAAATTTATGGTATAAAAAAGAATTACCGGCATACACTGAGTACCTTGCTAATGACTTTGGTATTATTTTTAATCCAATTAGTAATTTTACAAATTTGGATAAATTCTATGTATTATGGTCAGCCAGTAAAGAGCCAGAGAAAGGAGCTGGTAGTATATATGGACCTATATTTTTATCCAACAATAAAGATTGTATGATAATGTATAATGCTCAACCAAACTACGTTTCTAAGAAAGAAGAAGTAAGGCTTGGAATGGTAAATCATAATTTTCACAGAAGTCAAATAACAGGTGAAATAAGAAGTGCTCTTGGTTTATATTTTGGTCATGGAAATCCTTTAAATAAGAATAACGTTGAAACTCGTTTTAATGACTATGTAACCATTATTGCAGGCAAAAAGCCTTATGAGATGTTTAATGCTGACTCCATTTTTATTTATGATTTGCCAAATGCTGATTCTGTATACTTTTTCGATGAATCATTAGAAAGAATTCGTAAAGAGAAGTATCCTTATTGTACTGGAATGTTTATTACAAAAAATGACAGGGCGACTATGGATATAAAACTTTTCTTTACAAAAAAAGGTGAGAAAAAGAAGAACCAATATGTCGAAATGTTATATAAAAGCATATGGTATAATGACAAATTCCATCGTGATTAGAGTTTGACGGCATAATATGAAATTTAAAATTGGAATAGTTTTGATATTTCTCGGAAGTGTATTTCTCACTTCCGAGAAATTTGTAAATACGGAAAATACGGTAAAGTTTTACATTACAGTATTTGGATTGTTTATTGGAATAATCACATTGCTTTTAAGGAGTGTAAATATAAAAATAGCAGTGCAGGAAATTGCTTCATTATCAATGATGAAAGGACTGTATGTTGTTGGGGTATTTCAGGCTTTGTATGGAGTATTACAATACATCGGCAAATATCAATCTAATCATAGCTCTTTTGCTGTTACTGGCAGTTTTGATAATCCTGCTGGGTTCATTGCTGTTTTAAGTTTACTGTTTCCTATAGGGGTATTTTGGAGTCTCAAATCTAAAAA
>NZ_DATJCY010000354.1:0-22988 GCF_035577925.1 Gelidibacter sp.
ATCAGTTTGGCAAGAATTTAGCCCTATTACGGCTAAAATAAGTAAGCTAAATATTTTAATTTTTTTCATCTGTTTGTCTTTTTTTAATATCCTTGATTTTGTTGTAAGTTGGTGTTGATGCCTAAATCGGTGGCTGGTAAGGGCATAAGGTCCCTGAACGCTTCGGTTGTAGCACCCTGTGGTACATTCTTTTTCCATGGCCATGTGCCCTGATCTGAAAACTGGCCAAAACGAATCAAATCAGTTCGTCTATGTGCTTCCCAAAATAGCTCTCTTGAACGCTCGGACAAGATAAAATCGAGTGTTAAATTGGCTTGGCTGATATTGCCTGTGGCATTACCATAAGCTCTATGTCTAAGTTGATTGATGTAAGTTACCGCATTGGCCATAGAACCGCCGCCGCCTCTAACAACAGCTTCAGCATACATTAAGTAAGTGTCTGATAATCTAAACATTGGAAAATCAGTATCTACAATGTCGCCAGTAGGGTCCGAACCTGGCTCGCCATTAGCATTGACGTTTCTAAATTTTTCTACGGCATAGCCTTCGTTAAATGTGGAAATGTTATTAATTTCCTTTGTTTGGTCCTTTGTGAAAAATAAGGCTCTTCCGTCGGGAGAATTGGCTTCTCCAGGAAATTGTTCTACCAAGGTTGATGTGGTTCTGGTGCCAGCCCATCCACCGTTAATACCATAGTCGGCAGGTTTCATGCTGCCCCCTACAGCGGCATGGATTATAAAGGTCATTCCGCCAAATGATTGCGTGTGTAAACCATCAAAGGTAATTGGTAATATAACTTCCGATTGGGTGCCGTTGCTATCATTGTCTGCTAGAAACAAATGAAAATAAGGGTTTGGTGCAATGGCATATCCAGCATCAATAATTTTGGTGGTATAGGTAATGACATCTGCATATCGCGCTGTACCGGTATAAACTTCGGCATTTAGATAAATTTTTGAAAGTAACATCCATACTGCTGCTTGATCTGCTCTTCCATATTCATTCTGACGTGCTGCAATAATGTCATCTTCAATATCCAACGATTCTTTTTCTACATAAGTAAAGAGGTCTGCACGCTTAATTTGCTCAGGTAAAAAGGCTCCAATAGGATCTTCTTCTGTGACAAAAGGAACATTGCCAAACAAATCCATGGCATGCCAATAGGTTAAAGCTCGCATAAAACGTGCCTCGGCTCTATAGTTCTGAATTTCGGTGCGCAAGCTTGTTTCCACACCACGATCATCCAATTTGGCATCGGATGTTTGGCGTAAAAACTCATTGGTCAGGGCTACTTGATAAAATATCCTGCTGTACATGGTTCGGATAAACTCATTGCCCGAGGTCCATGTTTGGGCGTGCAAATCTTTAATGGTACCATCGTTCCATCCTATAACGGCTTCGTCGGTGGTTAATTCCTGCATGGACCAATACAAGCGTAAATAGTTGGAAAAACCTTCATCCAATCCAGAAAGATCCGCATTCCCAGCGGGTCCTTCTTGACCGCTCACTGAGAGGCCTGCATATATTTTAGCTAAAAAAGCTTTGTATGCCCCTGGCTCTTCAAAAACAGCATCTGCAGTAAGACGATCGTCTTCTGGCTGTAAATCTAATCGGCTTTCACAAGATTGCGCAAATAGCACAACCGTAAAGGCGATAAAGATAGTTTTTAGTGTTCTTAGCATGGTATGTTGTTTAATATTGTTAATCATGATATTAGAAAGTGAAATTGAGTCCTAAAACAAAAGTTTGTGGCCTTGGATAGAAGTTATGGTCTATCCCGTTAGAAATTTCGGGATCCAAACCGTTGTATTTAGTAAAGGTCATGAGATTGGTAGCCGTTAATGAGAGTCTTAAATTGAGTTGTTCGCCCGGAATTAAATACCCAATAGAAACGTTGTCCAATTTTACAAAATCTGCTCTTTCAATATAATAATCAGAAAATAGGTTCTGCTTATTGAATTTGGTGTCCAAAACGCTCGCATGTGCATTTACGTAATATTGACCTGGTGCGTCGTTAACCGTAGTCACATTTCCTCGATCTGAAGCAACGTTGTTGTACATATAGTTTCCAAGACTTCCCCTAAAGGTAAAACTGAAATCCAAATTTTTGTAGTTGATAGTATTGGTAAAGCCTAAGTAGGCATCTGGTGAAGCTTTTTTATAGGCCTGTTTATCTGCTTCTGTGATTTGATTATCGCCATTAACATCTACATAAGCACCTTCAATGGGTTTTCCGGCCGTATCATATACTTGTCGGAATACATAAAATGTGGAAGGATCCATGTTTTCTTTCCATAACTGGATCTGGTTTCCGGTACCGCCACTGATGCCACCTTGAGCGATGAAGAAATTTGGATCATTGCCTAAGCTCAACTTCGTAATTTTATTTTGTTGCAGCGTAACATTAAAGCCCATATCCCAATTAAAATCTTGTGACTGTGCCAGTGCACCGTTTAAACTGAATTCAACGCCTTTGCTTAAAACCGAACCAACGTTTGTAGTTAGTAAATCGGAAAGGTTGGATCCTGCAGCGGTTGGAATCGTCGCCAACAAATCACTGGTTTCACGGTAATAAGCATCAACAGTTCCGGTTAAGCGATCATTGAAGAGTCCAAAATCCAATGCCACATTATATTGAGAAGTTTCTTCCCATTTTAGGTTTTCGTCAAATTCTTCCGGACGTAAGGTATTTATGTATTGAGGTACACCATTGATGTAGCCAAACTGTACACTTGCATCCGATCGGCCAGGTGTATAGACCCCTAAATAGCCATAGTTTTGACCAATTTCTTGTTGGCCTGTTTTACCCCAACCAGCTCTTAATTTTAAATTTGAGAAAACGGAGTTTTGTAAAAACTCTTCGTTGTTAATTTTCCATCCCACAGAAACACCAGGGAAATTACTCCATCTGTTAGTTGGACCAAAACGTGAAGATCCATCGCGTCGGAATGTTAAGGATATTAAATACTTGTCATCAAAATCAAAGCTTGCACGGGCAAAATAGGATTCCAGCGCATTTCTGTCAATGTATGTTGGACGCGTTACCATCGATCCCGAAGTTTCTGTTTCTTGACGATTAGATTGGATGTAGAATTCTTGATAGGAATGTCCTGCCGTTAAGTCGATATCTGTATTGATAGACTCTAAAGTTGTTTTATAATTGAAGTAGAAGTCGAGCAAGGTGTTTCTATTAAGTCCTTGATAAAAGTTTTGATAATTAAAACTTCCTGCATTTTTTGGGCTTGCGCCTTTAAACTGTTTGCCCGATAGTTCAGAATAATCAAGGCCAGCATTAAGGTTGAATTTTAATCCCTCTAAAAATGGAAGGTTGTAATCGATATTAAAATTGGTGATATTTCTTTTGTTTCGTGCGCGGTTATTATCATTGGCCAAAGCAAAAACAGGGTTGTCAAAAGCAAGGTTTTGTGCAACATGATGAAAGTATGAACCGTCGGGATTATAAACCGGATGTGTGGGATCAAAACCTACGGCACCACCAATAGCTCCTTTGTCAGCAAATTTGTTGTCGTCCAGAATCCCTTTGGTAGTCAAGGTCAGTTTTAAACTGTTGTCAAAAAGTCGTTTAACGGCCGAAAGGTTAATGGCGTTGCGTTCGTATAAATCGCCAGTCAAAACGCCTTGTTGCGAAGTATGGTTAACGTTGGCTCGGAAGTTGAAAGCGTCAAAGCCTTGCGAAATAGTTACGTTATGAATGGCTCCAACCGCTGTTTGATAAATTTGTTTTTGCCAGTCTGTTTTAGCGTCTCCTAATAAACTAGCATTAAAGTTGGAATCCGTTATAGCAATAGCTCTAAATTCATCAGCAGAAAGTACATCGACATAATCTGTGACTTGTGCTACTGACGCTTTTAGATCGTATTCAACTTTAAAAGGAGAATTGGTCTTGCCTTTTTTGGTTGTTATTAAAATGACTCCGTTGGAGGCTCTTGATCCATAAATAGCGGTTGCCGAAGCGTCTTTTAACACCACAAAATCTTCAATATCATTTGGATTTATAGCATTAAGTTGGTTTCGTACTCCTTGTACCCCGCGCTGGTCCAACGGCAGTCCGTCCACAACAATTAGCGGTGAGTTGTTTGCCGATAATGATGCGCCACCTCTAATTCTTATTTCTGAGCCACCACCTGGATCTCCACCGCCTGAAGTAATACGCACCCCCGCAGATTTACCGGATAGCAATTGCTCTGGTGATACGATAGCACCTTGGTTAAATTCTTTTTCACCTACTTTTTCAACGGCACCTGTTGCATCTTGTTTGGTGGTTGAGCCATATCCAATCAAAACAATTTCGTCCAATTGGGCGGTGTCTTCTTGTAACGTAACGTTTAGGGTTTGTTGTCCTCTGTAAACGATTTCCTGAGGTTTGAATCCTATATAAGAAAACACGATAGTCTCACCGTTTTTTGCACTAAAGTTGTAGTCGCCATCAAACCCTGTTGTGGTTCCTGTGGCAGTTCCTTTAATTATGATATTTACGCCCGGAAGGGGAGTGTTAGCTTGGTCTGTTACAGTCCCGGAAACAGTGGTTTGTGACCATGCTGCCGAGGATGTCATAAACATCAATAACATTAAGCTATTTATAAATGTCTTCATACACTATTTTTAAAGTTGATAGGGTTAATAATTCACTAATATTTTCACTTCTTGAGTTAAATTTATGTAAATTTTATCGGAATAGAGAAATTGATATTATCATATTAGCAACGAAAACGTTTTCGTGTTGACAACTTTATAGTAAACTAAGGAAATTACCTAAATATATTTAAGAAATCCTGTTTTTGGTAAGAATCTATTCTTGGTTGTTTTTAGGTGTAAATTGTTGTTGTTTATTACTAAATTATTGGCATTAAAATTCCATATTTGTTCATACAGTTATTATGAAAAAGAAAATTACTTTAAAACAAATAGCAAAAGAATTGGATGTTTCTATTTCCACGGTATCAAAAGCACTAAAAGATAGTGTGGAAATTAGTGAAGACACCAAGCAAAAAATACAAGCTTTTGCCAAGCTTTATAATTATCGTCCCAACAATATTGCGTTGAGCCTACAAAATCAGAAAACAAAGACAATAGGTGTGATTATTCCTGAAATTGTACATCACTTTTTTTCTAAAGTAATTAGGGGTATTGAACTGGTGGCCAATAAAAGAGGTTATAACGTAATTATTGGTTTGTCTAACGAATCTTTTGATAAAGAGGTTATTAACATGCAAATGTTGGCTAATGGAAGTATTGATGGTTTTATCTTGTCCATTTCAAAAGAAACCTTGCAGCAGCAAGATTATCATCATTTTAAAGAAACGATTAACCAGGGCATGCCCATTGTGATGTTTGATCGCGTGGTTAATGAGATTAATTGCGACAAGGTAATTATCAACGATTCAAAAGGTTCTAAAAATGCGGTTTCAAAACTTCTGTACAATGGGTGTAAAAATGTAGCTATTATTACAACAAAAGATTATGTAAGTGTTGGAAAATTAAGAACGCAAGGTTATTTGGAAGCACTGGAAGATTTTGGAATCACGCCAGATTCTAATTTAATTTTAAAAGTTGATGATGAATTGGTCTCAGAAGACCATTTGGAATCTTTGGAAAATGAAATCAAGGGTTTGTTTAAAAACAATTCTAATATTGATGGCGTATTTGCGGTGAATGAGTTGTATGCTATAATAGCGATGAAAGTTGCACGAAATTTGGGCATGAATATCCCCGAGGATATCCAATTTATTGGTTTTACCGATGGTGTACTTTCCAAACATGCCACGCCAAGTTTAACCACGGTTAGTCAACATGGCCAGGAAATGGGCGAGAAAGCTGCTGAATTACTGATCGATAACCTTGAGCGTGAAGACGAAGAAGATTATTTTAGAACGGTTGTCATTGAGACCAATCTGGTGGAAAGGGAATCCACTAAATAAAAAAAGTTTGCCAATTTAAAAACTTTATTATCTTTACCACATATTCAAAACTTTATTTTCACTTCTTAACAAATAAGTTTTGATGAGTTTTATCGCTTGTCAATAGTATTAATTTAATCATACTATTAATGAAAAAGCGTACGCTGGGTTTTTGGGAAATCTGGAACATGAGTTTCGGTTTTCTAGGAATTCAAATGGGTTTTGCCCTACAAAATGCTAATGTTAGCCGTATTTTCCAAACTTTAGGAGCCGAGATTGATGATATTCCAATCCTTTGGGTTGCTGCGCCAATTACAGGCTTGGTGGTTCAACCTATTATCGGGTATTTTAGTGACAAAACTTGGCATTCCAGGTTGGGTCGCCGACGGCCTTATTTTTTGATAGGTGCTATTTTAGCCTCCTTGGCATTATTTGTAATGCCGAATTCACCCGTGTTATGGATGGCTGCAGGAATGCTCTGGATTTTGGACGCCTCCATTAATGTCTCCATGGAGCCTTTTCGGGCTTTCGTTGGCGATAATCTTCCTGATGAGCAACGTACCAAAGGTTTTGCCATGCAAAGCTTTTTTATTGGTATTGGTGCTTATGTGGCTTCAAAGCTTCCATTGATGTTAACGTATTTTGGTGTTGCCAATATAGCGGCAGAAGGTGTCATTCCAGATTCTGTAAAATATTCATTTTACATTGGTGGTGTGGCATTCTTTTTAGCGGTTTTGTGGACTGTTATAAAATCTAAGGAATACACGCCTGAGCAAATGAAGATTTTTGAAGAACAGGAAAAAGAAACAAAACCTGTTTATGATGATTTTTCTGAAGCATGGTATGTGAAAAATGGGAAGTCACATTTAATTAATGGACTCATCGTATTGCTTGTGGGCTTAATTGCAACTTATGCAATTTATCATTATGACCTGAAAAAGGACCTGTATGTGCTTACTTTGGGATTGATTTCTTTTGGGGGCATTGCTCTGATAGTTTCTGGTTTGATGCAGACCAATAAAACTAAAAGCAGTTTTGTGAATATTGTCATCGATTTTCAAATGATGCCCAAAGTTATGAAGCAATTGGCTTGGGTGCAGTTTTTTTCATGGTTTGCTCTTTTTTCAATGTGGATCTATTCAACAGGTGCTGTTACTGAGCATATTTATAAAACAACCGATACCACCTCAGTAGCCTATAATGTGGGTGCCAATCAGGTAGGTGAAATGTTTGCAAATTATAATATTATTGCTGCGGCAGTAGCCTTTTTACTGCCATTGTTGGCCAAACGAACCAGTAGGAAGTTTACGCATTTTGTGGCTCTATTGGCAGGTGGTTTAGGTCTTATGTCTCTTTATTTTATAACCAATCCAACAACATTTACTATTGAATGGTTGCCAATGATAGGAGTGGGCATTGCATGGGCAAGTATTTTATCTGTGCCTTATGCCATGCTTTCCGGAGCACTTCCAGCATCTAAAATGGGTTATTATATGGGGGTTTTCAATTTTTTTATTGTAATACCTCAGTTGGTAGCCGCTTCTATTTTAGGGTTTTTAGTATCCAGTTTTTTTGATAACCAACCTATTTATGCCTTATTGATTGGTGGCTGCTCAATGATATTGGCTGGTATTCTTTCATTAATGGTCAACGACAAAGAAATTATAACAACCAATGAGTAAAAAAGCATTCATATTTGATCTTGACGGTGTTATTGTGGATACCGCAAAATACCATTTTTTGGCATGGAGAAAACTGGCCAATAGTATGGGATTTGATTTTACCCATGAGCAAAACGAGCAATTGAAAGGCGTTAGCCGGGTAAAATCCTTAGAGAAAATTTTGGCATGGGGGAATAAATCGGTTAGCGAAGATGAATTCAACAAATTAATGGTTCAGAAAAATGAAGATTATTTAACCTATATCGAAAAAATGGATGCCCAGGAAATTCTTCCTGATGTGGCTAAAACTCTCGATTTTCTAAAAGAAAAAGAACAACATATTGCTTTAGGTTCGGCAAGTAAAAATGCAAGAATGATTTTAGAAAAGGTGAATCTTCTTGAGAAATTTGATGTCCTCGTTGATGGCAATGATGTAGCCAACGCAAAACCAAATCCAGAAGTATTTCTGAATGCCGCAAAACAATTACAAGCCAATCCCAAAGACTGCATTGTATTTGAAGATGCTGTGGCTGGGATACAAGCCGCAAATAATGCAGGCATGGTATCCATCGGTATTGGCGATAAGAACACACTACATGAAGCTAATTATGTGTTCAAGAATTTCACTGAAATTACTACCGATTTTTTAAGTCAACTAATTGATAAATAGAACAAAGAATATAGAACAAAGAATATAGAAAATAGATGATAGAGTATAGACAATAGATAACGGAGAACAGATAACAGATAACTGATAACAGATAACAGATAACTGTCAGCTCTTCTGTACTTCCTTCTCTATATTCTTTTCTCTTTTTCTCGAATTTCAAATTAAAAAAATATGAATCAAGATTATATCGTACCAAATAACTGGTCAATTATTGAAGAAGGCTTTGATGCCGATCGTGTAAAGTCGTCTGAAAGTATTTTCAGTATTGGTAACGGTGCTATGGGCCAACGTGCCAATTTTGAAGAGCAGTATTCAGGAAAAACTTTTCAGGGCAGCTATGTTGCCGGTGTTTATTATCCAGATAAAACTAAAGTGGGCTGGTGGAAAAATGGGTATCCAGAGTATTTTGCCAAAGTCATTAACGCTCCCAATTGGATTGGGATCAATGTGACCGTTAATGGCGAAATCTTGGATTTGGCAACCTGTAAAGAAGTCAGAAACTTTCGACGCGAACTTAACATGCAAGAAGGTTGGCTGTCCAGAAGTTTTGAAGTGATCCTTAAAAATGCGACGGAAATTAAAGTTGAAGCCAAACGTTTTTTAAGTTTGGAAAGGGATGAAATTGGCGCCATTGCATATAATGTAACGCCTTTGAATACTGATGCCCTAATAGTTTTTGAACCTTATTTAGATGCAGGAATTACCAATGAAGATAGCAATTGGGATGATAAGTTCTGGAATATTTTAAGTGTTGATTCTGAAAATGACCAAGCATTTATTGTGTCACACACCATGAAAACTAATTTTCATGTCTGTACTGCCATGCAAACGCAAGTGTCCATAAACGGAAAGATCTTAAATGAAAATAAAACGATAAATAAAACAGATAATTTTATCGGTTTTAAATACACTTCTAAGGTCCATAAAGATGATACCATAACGCTCACTAAGTTTGGCGGATACACTGTGGACAGATATCATGATAAAAATGATCTGATTGTAATTGCTAAAAACACCTTGGCGAAGGCCGCAGAAATCGGATTTGAAGGATTGCTTACTGAACAAAAAGAGGCTTGGGCCAAAATATGGAATATGTCTGACATTACTATTGATGGCGATGTTAGAGCGCAGCAAGGCATCCGGTTTAATATTATGCAATTAAATCAAACTTATATTGGTAAGGATGCCCGATTGAATATTGGTCCGAAAGGATTTACTGGCGAAAAATATGGTGGTAGCACCTATTGGGATACTGAAGCGTATTGCATTCCGTTTTATATGGCGACAAAAGATCAGAAAGTAGCGCGAAATTTATTGGAATATCGTTACAATCACTTGGAAAAAGCCATTGAAAATGCCGAAAAACTTGGATTCAAAAACGGTGCGGCCTTATATCCAATGGTCACCATGAATGGCGAAGAATGCCATAACGAATGGGAAATTACTTTTGAGGAAATCCACCGCAACGGTGCCATTGCTTTTGCGATTTTTAATTACCACCGCTTTACGGGCGATTACAGTTATATCCCAGAAAAAGGATTGGAAGTCTTGATTGCCATTGCGCGTTTTTGGCAACAGCGGGCTACTTTTTCGACACACCGAAATAAGTATGTTATTTTGGGCGTAACAGGGCCTAATGAATACGAAAACAACGTTAATAATAATTTTTATACCAATTATATGGCGCAATGGTGTCTTAATTACACGTTGCAAACCATCACTAAAATGAAGGAAGAATATCCGTCAGATTGGGTTCGGGTTTTAGAAAAAACCAAACTTTCCGAAAGTGAAATGACCGCATGGAAAGAAGTAGCTTCAAACATGTTTTATCCATATTCTGAAAAATATCAAGTGTATTTACAGCAAGATGGATTTTTGGATAAAGAATTGATTACCGTTGCCGATTTGCCAAAATCAGAACGTCCCATCAATCAAAAGTGGTCTTGGGACAGGATTTTACGCTCGCCATATATCAAACAGGCCGATACGCTCCAAGGATTTTATTTTTTTGAAGATCAATTTTCAATGGAAGAACTGGAACGTCATTTTGATTTTTACGAGCCGTTTACAGTTCATGAAAGTTCGTTGTCACCATGTGTGCACAGCATCCAAGCAGCAAAGTTGGGCAGAATGGATCAAGCTTACCAATTTTATTTACGTACTTCACGATTGGATTTGGACGACTATAACCACGAAGTTGAAGAAGGTCTTCATATTACTTCCATGGCAGGTACTTGGATGAGCATTGTAGAAGGTTTTGGCGGCATGCGTGTTGTTGATAATAAGTTGTCTTTTGAGCCTAAAATTCCAGAACAATGGAAGGCTTATTCCTTCAAAATAAATTTCAGGAATCAGATTCTTAAAATTAGCGTGAATAAGAACGAAGCACAATTTGAAGTGGAAGGTAATCACCCAATGACCATCTTAGTTGATGGAAAAGAAGTGATCATTAATGTTGAACAAGTCGTGAAAGTTTAATTCTGACGTATTTTTTTTAAAAAAAGCAATATTAAAACCGAATGAAAATGAAGAAATTACTGAGTGCTTTTATGCTATTCTTAAGCATGTCAATTTTTTCACAAGTCGAAAAAATTGAACCCCCTTTTTGGTTTACTGAAATGCACAATACTAAACTTCAATTGATGGTTTATGGTAAGAATATCGCACAATATGATGTGGCATTTTCAAACACTGTTCAAATAGATGGAATTATAAAAACTGAAAATCCAAATTATCTTTTTGTGACCATTGACACAGAAAATATTGTTCCGGGGACTTATGAGCTGCAGTTTTCAAAAAACAAAAAGGTCATTTCTAAAAAAGCTTATGAATTTAAAGCACGCCGAGAAAACTCGGCATTAAGAAAAGGATTTGACTCCAGTGATTTGATTTATTTGATCATGCCCGATCGGTTTGCCAACGGAAATCCCAACAATGATAGCACACAAAATACCGTTGAAAAAGCAAATAGAAATGTGCTTGGCGGCCGTCATGGCGGAGATATTCAGGGCATTATCGATCATCTGGATTATTTGGACGAATTGGGCGTAACCGCCATTTGGAGTACGCCTTTATTGGAAGATAACGAGCCGGTTTATTCCTATCATACCTATGCGCAAAGCGATTATTATAAAATCGATCCGCGTTTTGGAACCAATGATGATTATAAGCGATTAGCCATAGAAATGCACAAGCGCGATATGAAACTCATTATGGATTATGTGACCAATCACTGGGGAAGCAAGCATTGGATGATTAAGGATTTGCCAACCAAAGATTGGATCAATTACTGGGAAAATGGTGACAACGGATTTCAACGCAGTAGTTACAGAATGACCACCCAGTTTGATTCCAACGCTTCCGAAGCGGACAAAGAAGCTTGTATGGATGGTTGGTTTGATACGACCATGCCAGATATCAACCAGAAAAATCCTTTGGTTTTAAGATACATGATTCAAAACGCCATTTGGTGGGTAGAATTTGCCGATTTGGATGGATTTCGTGTAGATACGTATTCCTATAATGATAAAGACGGCATTGCGCAATGGACCAAAGCAATAATGGACGAATATCCTAATTTTAATATCGCGGGTGAAGTTTGGATGCACAATCAGGCGCAAATGGCATATTGGCAAAAGGACAGTAAAATTGGTGCTATAGATAATTACAATTCGCATTTGCCAACCGTTATGGATTTTACGCTTCATAATGCCATTATGCAAATGTTTTCGGAAGACGAACAAGGCTGGGATAAAGGCATGCTCAGAGCTTATGAAAACTTTGCAAATGATTTTTTATACCCTGACATCAACAATATGTTTGTGTTTGCGGGCAATCATGATACCAATCGCATTAATGAAATATATAGCTCCGATATAAAGGTTTATAAAATGATCCTAACGCTTATTGCCACGGTAAGAGGCATTCCGCAAGTGTATTATGGCGATGAGATTGGCATGGTTGGCAACAAGGATTTAAAAGGCGATGGCGATATCCGACGTGATTTTCCAGGAGGTTGGAACGATGATCGGTTGAATGCTTTTACTGCCGAAGGACGAACCGCGGAGCAATCTGAATTTTTCGATTTTTCAAAGAAAATTTTTAACTGGCGAAAAAATAAACCAGTCATCCATACAGGGAAAACCATGCAGTTTGTACCCGAAAATAATGTTTACGTTTATTTTAGATATAATGACAGCGATAAAGTAATGGTAGTTATTAATAATAATCCTGAAGCACAGACTTTAGATTTAAAACGTTTTAAAGAAATACTTAAAACTACTGTATCGGGAACAGATATTATTTCAGAACAAAAGATTTCTTTAGAAAACACATTAACTATTGAAGGTAAAACAACACTGATTATTGAATTTTAAATCCTGACCTCGACCTGCAAGGTTTTTAAAACCTTGTAGGTCTAATAGGATAAAATTCCCAAAACCTTGTAGGTCTAAGTAATAACAAAATAAAACATATGAAAAACACCATTTATGTCCTCCTGATTTTAGCCTTTTCACTTTCATGCGAAACTAAAAAAGAAAAAAAACCTGAGATCATCCCAGCAGATATTTCCAATGTTGAAACAGAAACTATTGAAGGCAATTTTGCAGGAGGAACTTTGTTAAGAATTGATGATTTTCCTTCCAATCATATTCCGCCCAGAAAAGTTGATATTTGGTTGCCCGAAGGCTATTCCAATACAAAAAAATATGCGGTATTGTATATGCATGATGGGCAAATGTTGTTTGACAGCAAAATTACGTGGAATCAGCAGGAATGGAAAGTCGATGAAATTTCAAGCCAACTGATGAAGGATAGCATTACCAAAGATTTTATTGTTGTCGCACCATTCAATATCAATGATTTGCGGCACAGCGAGTATTTTCCACAAAAACCTTTTGAGAGCTTGCCCGAGTCGGTTCGGGATTCTTTGTTTGAAGAAGCGGCAAAGAATAACTTTAAGTTTGATAGCGTCACCTCAGATAATTATTTAGGTTTTATTGTTAATGAATTGAAACCTTATGTGGATGCCAATTATTCGGTGTTATCTGATAGGGACAACACATTTGTAGCAGGATCGAGCATGGGCGGATTAATTTCAATGTACGCCATTTGCGAATACCCAGAAGTATTTGGTGGTGCTGCGTGCTTGTCAACCCATTGGCCTGGTGGAGATCCACATGATGACGATTTATTAGCCAATACGTTTTTTAAGTATATGAGAACCCATGTGCCATCGGCAAAAACCCACAAATTTTATTTTGATTATGGCACGGAAACCTTAGATAAGTTTTATCCAAAATATGCCGCACGAGTTAATAAAATATTCAAGGATAAAGGCTATGACGAATCAAACTTTAAAAATCTAAAGTTTAAGGGCGAAAGTCATAGCGAACAGTCATGGCAAAAGCGATTGGATATTCCGTTGACGTTTTTGTTGAAAAAGAATTAGTTAGACCTAACAGGTTTTAAAACTGAGCAGAGCGATTTTACGTAGCGAAGCAAGTAAACCTGTTAGGTCTAAAAAACACATCAAATGAAAAAGCATTTATTAATAATTTTCTTATTCGTTTTAAAACTTGGTTTTTCCCAAAACACAAACCGAATTTTTGAATCTATAGATTACAAAAACAATATTCTAGAAATAAAAGTCAATGATGGCATTTATAAAATCACGCCGTATAATAAATATATTGTTGAAACCACTTTTATTCCCAATGGCGAAGAAGTTAAAAACCAATCACATGCCGTTATTTTAAAGCCAAAACCGGTGTCGTCCGAATTACTCGAAACGACCGATTCCTTTGAATTAAAAACTCAGGGAATTTCGGTTAATATCCAAAAGCAACCTTTTCAAATTTCATACATTTATAAAGAAAAACCCATTATTTCCGAAAAAATGGGGTATGTTAAAAATGACAGTTTGGAAACGCTTCAATTCAATCTTGCCAAAGATGAAATTCTTTACGGCGGCGGAGCAAGAGCTTTAGGAATGAACCGTCGAGGTCATCGATTGCAGCTTTACAATCGGGCGCATTATGGTTATGAAACCCATTCTGAACTGATGAATTACACCATGCCCATCATGATGTCTTCCAACCAATACCTGATTCATTTTGACAACGCTCCCATCGGATTTTTGGATTTGGACAGTAAAAAAGACAATACCCTCACTTATGAAACCATTTCTGGAAGAAAAACCTATCAAGTTATTGTAGGCGATTCTTGGACCGATTTAATTGATAATTATACTGATTTAACAGGAAAACAACCCATGCTGCCACGTTGGGCCTTAGGAAATTTCTCCAGTCGATTTGGCTACCATTCCCAAAAAGAGGTGGAGGCCACAGTTCAGAAATTTAGAGATGAAAAAATCCCGTTGGATGCGGTAATTATCGATATTTTTTGGTTTGGAAAGGATATTCAAGGCCACATGGGGAATTTGGAGTTTTTAAAAGATTCATTTCCAAATCCTGTCCAAATGATCAAAGATTTGAAAACTGAAGATGTCAATACTATTTTAGTGACCGAACCTTTTGTATTGACCACGTCCAAGCGTTGGCAAGAAGTTGTTGATAAGGATGTGATGGCGAAAGATTCGGTTGGAAATCCTTTTGTTTTTGATTTTTATTTTGGAAATACAGGTTTGATCGACATTTATAATCCGAAAGGAAAAACTTGGTTTTGGGATATTTATAAAGATCTTGCCAATATGGGCGTGACCGGAATTTGGGGCGATTTGGGCGAACCCGAAGTCCATCCGTCAAAATTAATTCACGCTACAGGAACGGCAAATGAGGTTCATAATATTTATGGCCATGACTGGGCACGTTTGGTTTATGAAGGCTATAACGCCGATTTTCCCAAACAGCGACCCTTTATTTTAATGCGTGCTGGCTATTCCGGATCGCAACGTTTTGGAATGATTCCGTGGTCGGGAGATGTCAATAGAACTTGGGGCGGATTGCAGAGTCAGCCAGAAATTGCACTACAAATGGGTATGCAAGGTTTAGGTTATATGCACTCTGATTTGGGCGGATTTGCAGGCGATAATCAAGATGCTGAACTTTATACACGTTGGTTGCAGTATGGCGTTTTTCAGCCTATTTACCGTCCGCATGCTCAAGAAAGTGTTCCAGCAGAACCTGTTTTTTGGGATGCTAAAACCAAAGCATTGGCAAAAAAATCAATAGAATTGCGGTACAAATTATT
Organism: Gelidibacter sp.; assembly: GCF_035577925.1. GTDB lineage: Bacteria > Bacteroidota > Bacteroidia > Flavobacteriales > Flavobacteriaceae > Gelidibacter. Next base: position 15,462 of record NZ_DATJCY010000354.1, read on the forward strand.
GCCCTATAATTATAATCTGAGTTTTCAAAATCATTTAAAAGGAACGCCGTTAATGCGACCATTGTTTTTTGAAGATGCCGCTGAGGTTCTTAAAACAGATGCATCAGCATATTTTTGGGGAAATGACTTTTTAGTCGCCCCAATTTTAGAATCTGGAATCACAGAAAAGGAAGTTTATTTTCCGAAAGATGGTGTTTGGTTTGATTTTTATACGGATGAAAAATTTGAAGGCGGACAAACTTCAACCGTAAAAGTAGTAGACGATAGAATTCCAACATTCGTTCGTGGCGGCGCTTTTATTCCAATGGCAAAACCGATGCAAAGTACAAAGGAATTTGACGGCAATACTATTGAATTACATTACTATTATGATGCTTCGGTTAAAGAAAGTGAAGGTCAAATGTATAACGATGATGGGTTGACCGCCAATGCTTTTGAGAGCGGCGATTATGAACTTCTGAAATTTGAATCGGAAGTAAGCAAAAAGGAGATTGAAATAGAATTTGAAGCTGAAATTGGCAAAAACTTTCAGGCGAAGACAAAGCAGATGACGCTCATTCTTCATAATATTCATTCACAACCAAAATCGATCAAAATCAAGCGTAAAAACATAAAATTCAGTTACAATAAAGTAGATCAAACAGTTTCCATTCCTATACGATGGCAGACTTTAGATAAATTAGAATTAAACATTCACTTAAAGTAAAAAAAGATGCACAAAATCATTTTAGCAGCCTTCGGATTGATGCTGATTACGGCCTGCAAAGAAGAAAAGAAAGTAGAAAACATGTTAAATGAAGAAATTATGGAAGATATTCAGCCTATTTCTGATGCTGTTTTGGAAACTGCCGTTATTTATGAAGCTAACATTCGTCAATATTCGCCTTCCGGACATTTTGATGAATTCACTAAGGACATTCCGCAGTTAAAAGAATTGGGCGTTAAGATTATTTGGTTGATGCCGGTTTTCCCAATTAGCGAAACCAAACGAAAAGCAACTGGTGGTGAGGACAGTAAATTTGCCTCCGATTTTCCTGAAGCCGAACAATCAAAATATTTGGGAAGTTATTATGCCGTAACCGATTTCACCAAAATAAACCCTGAATTTGGAACTATAGAGGATTTTAGGAATTTGGTCAAAACCGCCCATGATAATGGCATTTACGTCATTTTGGATTGGGTGCCAAACCACACTGGATGGGATCATGTTTGGATTAAAACCAAGCCGGAATATTATACACAAGACAAAGAAGGAAACATCATACATCCTAAAGAAACCGATTGGACCGATGTTGCCGATTTGAATTATGATAATCAAGAAATGCGCAAAGAAATGATTGCGGATATGCAATATTGGCTAAGGGAAGAAGGTGTTGACGGATTTAGATGCGATGTTGCGGGATCGGTTCCAACCGATTTTTGGAAAGAGGCCATTCCGCAATTGCGAAGCACAAAAGACATCTTTATGTTGGCCGAAGCTTGGGAGCCTGAATTGGCAAAAGATGGATTGTTTGATATGGTTTATGGCTGGGATACGCATCATATTATGAATGATATGGCACAAGGCAAAAAGGGTTTGGAAGCTTGGAAGGAGCGATTGGCTCAAATGGATTCGTTATACGAAAAAGATGATATTATGATGAATTTTGTGACCAATCACGACGAGAATTCCTGGAACGGAACTATTAAAGAACGGATGAAAGACGCTGCGCCTTTGATGACCGCATTTAGTTATACCATTCCGGGAATGCCACTCATTTATTCAGGAATGGAATATGATTTGGACCACCGATTGAAGTTTTTTGAAAAGGATTCTATTCCTAAAACCAAAGGGAAAATGTGGTCTTTACTTGAAAAACTAGGGCATTTAAAAAACACAAATCCAGCATTAAATGGCGGGAAAGATCCAGCATTATATGAGAATTTAATAACTACAAATGACAAAGTATTAGCATTTCAGCGTCGTAAAAATAATATTGCCATCACTTTTATCGGGAATTTTTCGGACAAGGAACAATCGTTCGCTGCGCCTTTAAAAGGAAATTTTAAAGATTATATAACTGATGAACCTATTGAGATGAAAGACAATGTCCTTGTTTTGAAACCATGGCAATACCGTATTTTAACTAATTAAGGATGACTAAGACTTTATGTTATATTCTTTGTAGTTTCGTTTTATTAAGCTGCAAAGAAGAGAGTAAACTGAAAACAATGGATGATAAAAAAGAAGTGCCTTTCGTTTGGGAAGCCGCCAATCTTTATTTTTTACTAACCGATCGTTTTAATAATGGCGATACGTCCAATGATATAAATTTTGACAGAACTCAAAAACCTGGCAAGTTAAGAGGTTTTGAAGGTGGCGACTTAAAAGGCATTACCAAAAAGATAGAAGAAGGTTATTTTTCAGATTTAGGTGTCAACGCCATTTGGATGACGCCGATTGTGGAGCAAATTCACGGCGGAACTGATGAAGGCACTGGAATAACTTATGGGTTTCATGGGTATTGGACCAAAGATTGGACGGCTATCGATCCGAATTTTGGAACTAAGGAAGATTTAAAAGCTTTGGTTGCTGCCGCACATAAACGAGGTATTCGGATACTTCTTGATGCCGTCATCAACCATACAGGACCAGTTACGCCAATTGATCCGGTTTGGCCGGACGAATGGGTGCGTACAGATCCTACTTGCGATTATACCTCTTATGATTCGACGATTTCCTGTACGCTTGTCAAAAACCTTCCCGATATTAAAACGGAAAGTAATGATGCCGTTGAATTGCCGCCACAACTTGTAGAAAAATGGAAAGCTGAAGGTCGCTACGAACAGGAAGTTGCGGAGTTGGATGCTTTTTTTGAACGTACCGGATATCCGAGAGCACCACGTTTTTATATCATTAAGTGGTTAACCGATTATATTTCTGAGTTTGGAATTGATGGCTATCGCGTGGATACCGTAAAACATACAGAAGCCAGTGTTTGGCAAGAATTTAGGGTAGAATGTGATTTTGCTTTTAACCAATTTAAAGAGAATAATCCGGATGCTGTATTGGATGACAACGCTTTTTATTTGGTAGGTGAAGTTTATGGCTATGGTATTTCTGCGGAAAAATCGTATGATTTAGGAGGAATACCTATTAATTATTTTGATCATGCTTTTAACAGTCTGATCAATTTTGAGTTTAAATATGATGCTGCACAATTAGATTATGAAAGTCTGTTCAAAAAATATACCGATGCATTTAATGGTCCTTTAAAGGGTTTTGGGGTGTTGAATTATTTGTCATCTCATGATGATGGCCAACCTTTTGATGCGGTGCGGGAAAAACCTTTTGAGACCGCCACAAAATTACTGTTGTCCCCAGGAACCTCACAGATTTATTATGGAGATGAGTCTGCAAGACCGTTGATTATTGAAGGCGCCATTGGCGATGCCACCTTGCGATCGTTTATGAATTGGGAGGATGTTGCAGTCAATACGAATACTAAATCCTTGCTCGACCATTCGCAAAAACTGGGACAATTCAGAAAAAACCATCCGGCTGTTGGTGCTGGAATTCATCAAATGATTACCCAAAGTCCGTATGTGTTTTATAGAAGTTACAATCAAGGCGATTATCAGGATTTGGTGATTATAGGATTGGATTTGCCAAAAGGATTTAAGACCCTGGACGTTGGGCGACTTTTTGAAGATGGCAGCATTTTGCGTGATGCTTACTCAAATCAGGAGATCATTGTAGAAAATGGTTCGGTGCAAATCGATTCTGAATTTGATATGGTATTATTGGAATCAAAATAATTTGAATTGAAAGAAAAAGGCAGTTGACCTTTCAATAGAAATTAACGTTGAAAAACTAAGAATCGTGTGGTTTTGTAGAGAACTTCGCGGTTCTTTTTTGTTTATGACTTTTTCAAAAATGAATGCATTCTAAAATTGATCGTGAAGCTTTTTTATAAAAACAGAATATGCAAAGTCTTTGATTTTTAGATGTATTGACGACTATTTGTAATGCAAAACGTTAAAACCCGAGACAATCTGTATTATAATTTTTAACTTTAATAAAAATATATAGAAGTTATGTTAACATGGAAAAATGTGATGGATTTTGCAGTAAATGGAAATCCTGATCCCGATAGAAGAGTTGAAAAATCAGAGGCAGAATGGCACAAAATTTTGACTCCGGAACAGTTTAGAATTACACGTAATAAAGGTACGGAAGCACCGGGAACTGGTGCTCATTGCAATGTATTCGACGAAGGACAATACAATTGTTTATGCTGTGGTACACCATTGTTTGACTCGACTATTAAGTTTAAATCCAGTTCGGGTTGGCCAAGTTTCACACAACCTATTAAGGAGAATGCCATTAAATATGAAAAAGATATTTCTTTCGGAATGGTGAGGGTGGAAGTAATGTGCAATGTATGCGATGCACATTTGGGGCATGTATTTCCTGATGGGCCGGAACCAAGTGGGTTGCGTTATTGCGTCAATTCGGAATCTCTGGTTTTGGATACTTCAAAAAAGAAAATTTAATTATTAAAAGGAAAGTTATGTCAGGTAATTTAGATATAATGACCGTTGGCGGTGGTTGTTTTTGGTGTACGGAAGCAGTTTTTAATGAAGTGAAAGGTGTTGAAAAAGTCGTATCGGGTTATATGGGTGGCAATGTTCCGGGAACACCAACTTATCGCGAAGTTTGTTCCGGATTGACAGGACATGCCGAGGTCATTCAAGTGAGTTTTGATCCATCGGTTATTTCGTACCAAGATTTATTAATCATTTTTATGACCAGCCATGATCCTACAACGTTGAATCGTCAAGGTGGCGATGTTGGGACGCAATACCGTTCAGTTATTTTTTATCATGACCATAAACAAAAGATTACTGCAGAATTGGTGTTGTCAGAAATAGCGCCTTATTATGATCAGCCTATCGTCACAGAAATCAGTGCGGTGCAAACTTTTTATAAAGCTGAAGAGGTGCATCAAAACTATTATGCCAATAATAAAACCGCGGGTTATTGCAGCGCCGTCATCACACCTAAGTTGGCAAAATTGCGAAGTATGCATGCCGATAAGTTGAAAAGTACCACTATTTAGAATAGACCTGCAAGGTTTACTTGATGTGCTGCGTGAGATCGCTACGCTAAGTTTTAAATCCTTGTAGGTCTCAAAAATATAAATTAATGAAACTCAATATCAAAAATACGTTTATTAGCCAATTACCGGCCGATCCCAATTTGGAAAACAGCAGGCGTCAGGTTGCAGAAGCGTGTTTTTCTTTTGTAAATCCAAAACAAACTTCCCATCCTAAATTGCTTCACGTATCTCCAGAAATGTTGAATAATTTAGGTTTAACGGAAGCTGATGTTCAATCTGAAGAGTTTCTAAAAATCGTTACCGGAAATAAAATTGTAGAAAACACAAAGCCTTTTGCAATGTGTTATGCAGGCCATCAATTCGGGAATTGGGCAGGACAGTTGGGGGATGGCCGAGCGATTAATTTGTTTGAAGTAGAACACCACGGAACACAATGGATGCTCCAGCTCAAAGGTGCCGGACCAACGCCGTATTCTAGATCCGGTGATGGCTTGGCTGTTTTGCGTTCTTCCATTCGGGAATATTTGTGCAGTGAAGCCATGCATTATCTGGGTGTGCCCACAACACGCGCGCTATCGTTGGCGTTAACAGGTGATGATGTTTTACGAGATGTCATGTACAATGGCCATCCTGATTATGAAAAAGGAGCTATCGTAAGTAGGGTGTCGTCTAGTTTTTTGCGTTTTGGGAGTTATGAGATTTTTGCCGCACGCCAAGATCACAAGAATTTAAAAACGTTGGTCGATTTTACCATCAATCAACATTTTTCGTATTTGGGAAAACCCTCTAAAGCTACTTATATCAAGTTTTTTGCTGAGGCTTCCAAGCTTACTTTGGAGATGATCATTCATTGGCAACGTGTCGGGTTTGTACATGGTGTATTGAATACTGATAATATGTCCATTCTCGGATTGACGATCGATTATGGACCTTATGGTTGGCTCGAAGGTTTTGATTTTGGATGGACGCCCAATACCACCGATCGTGAGCACAAACGCTATCGTTACGGCAATCAGCCCAATATGGGATTATGGAATTTGTACCAATTGGCCAATGCGCTTTATCCATTAATTGAAGATGCAAAAGCGATGGAGGTCATTTTAGAAAAGTATACGGTAGATTTTGAACTCGAATCGCTAAAAATGATGCGTGCGAAATTGGGTTTAAATTCAGAAGATGCTTCAGATGAAGCGCTGATTCAAGAATTGGAAGATGTACTGCAGTTGACCGAAACCGATATGACCATTTTCTTCAGGAATTTGAGCAATTTTAAGAAAGCTAATCCTTCCGATGGCATCACGGTTATTCATGAGGCTTTTTATAATCCTACAGAAATTTCAGAAACCATAAAACAGCAATGGCATTCATGGTTTAAACGTTATTCAATACGTTTGCAAACCGAATCTACCTCAGATAATGATAGAAGGCAACAAATGAATGGCGTAAATCCTAAATATGTACTGCGTAATTATATGTCACAATTGGCTATTGATAAAGCAAATCAGGGTGATTATTCACTCATTGATGAGCTGTTTCAGCTATTGAAACAGCCGTATGATGAACAACCAGAATATCAAAAATGGTTTGCAAAACGCCCAGAATGGGCACGCCATAAAGTGGGCAGTTCTATGTTGTCGTGTAGTTCTTGATGACGACTGAATAGTTAATGAGCATTATTTAAGCATCAAGAAATCTTTATCGGTCGATTGATTTCTTTTATTGATCTTAGTTTTTGATCGGTAATAATTTTACAATTTAATAGTCCTCCTTGTTTTTCATTTTACATTCATTTAGATACCTTTGAAAGTCTATAAAAAACCGACTATGACTAATGTTCAAGATTTAATGGCTTTGATTACCTTAAAAGAGCTTAATTCTACTCAATTTGAGGGTTTTAGTAAATCTGTAGGAAGTCCAAATGTGTTTGGAGGTCAAGTTTTGGCGCAAGCGGTTAATGCGGCCACCAGGACCATTACCAACAATCGTGTGCTGCATTCCATACATGCATATTTTCTGGAAGCTGGAGATTTGCAACAGCCTATCTTGTATGATGTTAGTGTTATTCGCGATGGTGGTAGTTTTTCTGTAAGACGTGTTACTGCTGAACAAAACGGAACGCCTATTTTTATTCTGTCGGCGTCCTTTCAAAAAAAAGAAAACGGTTATGAGCATCAAATTAAAATGGATGCTACAATTAAACAACCTGAAGAATTATTGAGTTGGACGGATATGTTGGATCAGTTTGGTGCGTTTATTCCAGAAAAAACAAAAGGTTTTCTGTCTACCGATCGTCCGGTCGAATTTAAACCGGTTGAACTTGCCAATCCGTTTGATAAGAAAGATTTACCGGCATTTAGCAATGTGTGGTTCAAGTTAAATGGCGATACTTCACAATTGGATGTAGCATCAAAACAGCAAATTCTTA
>NZ_DATJCY010000355.1:0-15423 GCF_035577925.1 Gelidibacter sp.
TGCAAAATCCGACACTCCGGCACAAGATCAGACCGGTGCTAACTTTGATGTGTTGATTGGTGGTATCAATAAAAACGCTCCTACAGATACTGCTGGCCCCATAGTAAAACTGTATTTGAACGACGAAAATTTTGTGTCAGGTGGTATCACTAACGAAGCACCAACCTTATTGGCCAAACTGGAAGATGAAAACGGTATCAATACCGCCAGCGGAATTGGTCATGATATTGTGGCCATTATTGATGGTGACGAAACCAATCCGTTTGTACTTAATGATTATTACAAAGCGCAAATAGATGATTATACAAAAGGTGAGGTCACTTATCCGTTTCGAGATTTGAAACCGGGACTTCACACATTAACACTTAAGGCTTGGGATGTTTATAACAACTCCGGAGTATCAGAAATTCAGTTTGTCGTTCATGATAAGGATGAAGAATTAAAGATTGAAAATGTGCTTAATTATCCAAATCCGTTTATTAATTATACAGAATTTTGGTTCAATCACAATAGTTCGCAACCTTTAGACGTTTCTATACAGATATTCACCATTTCTGGTAAGTTGGTCAAGACCATAAATAGTCAGACCAATGCAGGCGGTTGCTGTAATGAAGGTGCCTCTGCGTTATCAAGAGACATTGTTTGGGACGGTCGTGATGACTTTGGGGACAAAATAGGAAAAGGTGTTTATGTCTATAAACTCAAGGTAAGGTCCAATCAATTGAATAAACAAGTTGAGAAGATTCAAAAACTTGTAATACTTTAATAATAATTTATATTTGTTAAATATATGGGCGTCAGAGCGCCCTATAGAATGTTACTATCTTATGAAAAAAAGCCTCATAGCCCTTATTACGTTTACTTTTTATAATTTTTCAACGGCTCAGGAAACCATTATATTCGACAATCAATCGTCCGTAATCACCACTGGTGTTCCGTTTTTATTAATTGCTGCCGATGCCCGAGCGGCAGGTATGGGCGATATGGGGGTGGCCACTTCGGTAGATGCTTTTTCCCAACAATGGAACCCTTCAAAATATGCTTTTTCTGAAGCGCAATCTGGAATAGCGGTCAGTTATACACCATATTTAAGCAAATTGGTTAATGATATTTTCCTCGGAAATGTCACCTATTTTAATAGAATTAGTGAGCGTAGCGCTTTTGCTGCAAGTTTCAAATACTTTAGTTTGGGCGAAATTGAATTGGTTCAAGATGAATTTTCACAAGCGCTTGTAGCAAAACCAAATGAATTGACCATTGACGCTTCGTATTCCTTACGATTGGCCGATCAGTTTTCAATGGCTGTTGGTTTGCGTTATTTGCGGTCAGACTTAAAAATCCAGGGGCTGGACGATTCTGCAAAAGCAGCAAGCTCAGTTGCTGTTGATATTTCTGGGTTTTATCAAAGTGAAGAGGAAGTTTATGATAGTTTCAATGGTCGAACACGACTAGGATTCGCCATTCAGAATTTAGGACCAAAAATTAAATATGATGATGCCGGAAGAGAAAGCTTTTTGCCTACCACTTTAAGACTTGGAGGTGGTTTCGATTTTATTTTTGATGACTACAATACCTTGGCACTTACCGCTGAGGTTACCAAATTATTAGTGCCAACACCGCCAATTTTAGGATTTGTTGACACTAATGGCAATGGCAGACAAGATGGGACTGAACCAACAATTGTAGTAGAAGGGAAGTCACAAGATGTCAATTTTCTGAAAGGAATATTTCAGTCTTTTGGCGATGCACCAGGAGGTTTTAGTGAGGAGATGAAAGAATTTACTTGGGCATTGGGAGCAGAGTATCGTTATGATAATTCGTTTGCTTTCAGAACTGGGTATTTTAACGAAAGTGACGACAAAGGTGCGCGAAAGTTTTTTGCTATCGGTGCTGGTTTTAAATACACGACCATCAATATTGATATGTCTTATTTGTTTTCGGCATCAAAGGTTCAAAGTCCATTAGAAAATACTTTACGTTTTTCTTTGACCTTTAATTTTGGTGACGGCACTTATAGAGAATATTAAAATTTGTTAATACGATGTTTTATAAAACTATTGTTATTTTTAGCAATAGTTTTTTGTTTTAAAAATGTATTGTATTTTTAAAACATTAGAAAATAATCTATGAAGGAAATTAAAATTGAAACCGTGATTCAGGTTTATGATGCGTTAGACGAACTCCCTAAAGATGTGGTTGCTCTTATGGCCAAAGCATCAGAAGCAAGAGATAAATCCTATTCCCCATATTCAAAATTTAGTGTTGGAACCGCCATTCTTCTTGAAAACAATGAAATTGTAACCGGTAGTAATCAAGAAAACGCCTCATATCCATCGGGTCTTTGTGCTGAACGAACTGCTATCTTTTACGCAGGAGCCCAATTTCCTGATGTCAAAATAGTGCGGATGGCCATTATAGCAGGATCACGATTAAAAACCACTGATCAGCCCATTCCACCTTGTGGTGCCTGCCGACAATCCATAGCAGAATACGAAGTGAAGCAAAATGCCGCTATTGAAATTTATTATATGGGCGAAGTAGGAAAAGTGGTTCGGTCACATTCCTTGGCAAATTTACTGCCCTTAGTGTTTGATAATGCGGTTCTATAACGATTTCGTAGAAATTTTCCGTTTTTCAGTTTTTTCATTACTGCTTAATGTGTTACTTTTGTTATCCGTTTAGCAGAGCACATTTTTTGAAGTTTAAAAAACAAAACAAAAACCGGTTATATAGTAAATTCTGCATTGCAGAAGCTATTGTTTGCTAAATGGAACTTATTAAGTATTTAATTTTTTAGAAATTATTTCGGATGCAAAAGATCACAAAGGAGGTTTACCTCAAATGGTATGAAGACATGTTGTTTTGGAGAAAGTTTGAAGACAAACTTGCTGCAGTGTATATTCAACAAAAAGTAAGAGGATTTCTTCACTTGTATAATGGACAGGAAGCTATTTTGGCAGGTGCATTGCACGCTATGGACCTGACTAAAGATAAAATGATTACGGCTTATCGTAACCACGTGCAGCCCATTGGTATGGGCGTGGATCCAAGACGTGTTATGGCAGAATTGTACGGAAAAGCCACAGGAACTTCACAAGGCCTGGGCGGATCGATGCATATTTTTTCAAAAGAACACCGTTTTTATGGCGGTCATGGTATTGTAGGAGGTCAAATTCCGTTGGGTGCCGGACTTGCTTTTGGAGATAAATATCACGGCATTGATGCCGTAACTTTATGTTGTTTTGGTGATGGTGCCGCTCGTCAAGGATCGTTGCACGAATCTTTTAACTTGGCGATGTTATGGAAATTGCCTGTAGTGTTTGTTTGTGAAAACAATGGATATGCCATGGGAACTTCGGTAGCACGTACTGCAAACCATACGGATATCTGGAAACTTGGATTAGGTTATGAAATGCCATGCGGTCCTGTGGACGGTATGAATCCAGTGAAAGTTGCCGAAGCATTTGATGAGGCGATTAAACGTGCCAGAAGAGGTGATGGTCCAACATTTTTGGAATTAAAAACATACCGCTATAGAGGGCACTCTATGAGTGATGCACAACATTATAGAACAAAAGATGAGGTTAAAGAATATCAAAAAATTGACCCTATCACACAAGTAAAAGATGTTATTCTTGAAAATAACTACGCTACGGAAGACGACCTGAAAGTAATAGATCAACGTGTTAAAGACCTCGTGGCTGAATGTGAGAAATTTGCTGAAGATTCTCCATATCCAGACAAAAGCGTTATGTATGACTCTGTTTATGAGCAGGAAGATTATCCATTTATACAACACAAAATATAAGCTATGGCAGAAGTAATAAATATGCCACGTTTGAGCGATACCATGGAAGAAGGTACCGTGGCAACGTGGTTGAAAAAAGTTGGTGATAAGATTGAGGAAGGCGATATATTAGCTGAGATTGAAACTGATAAAGCTACTATGGAGTTTGAATCTTTTCATGAAGGCACCTTGTTATATATTGGTGTCCAAGAAGGAGAAACGACCAAGGTAGATGAGTTACTAGCGATTATTGGAGATGAAGGTGAAGATATTTCTGGCTTAATTTCAGGAGGTTCATCTGTAAAAAATGAAGCGAAAGCTGAAGCCGCAGCACCCGCCAAAGAAGAAGATTCTAAACAAGAAGAGGGTGGATCGTATGATTTGCCAAAAGATGTCATTGTAGTTACCATGCCACGTTTAAGTGATACCATGGAAGAAGGAACGGTGGCAACATGGCTTAAAAAAGTTGGTGACAATGTTTCTGAAGGCGATATTCTTGCCGAAATTGAAACCGATAAAGCCACGATGGAGTTTGAATCTTTCCAATCGGGAACTTTATTATATATTGGATTGAACGAAGGCGAAACCGCAAAAGTCGATTCATTATTAGCCATTATTGGACCTCAAGGAACAGATGTTTCAGGGATTGCCAGTAATTTCAAAATTGGTGCTTCTGATAAAAAAGCAGACACCCCACAAAAAGATACTTCAACTAAAGTAGAAACGGTTGAAGCACCAGTGAAGGAAGAGAAAAAAGAAGTTGCACCTGTAGTTTCAACCTCAACCTCAGGACGTATGTTTATTTCTCCTTTGGCCAAAAAAATGGCTGAAGAGAAAGGGATCAACTTATCGCAAGTACAAGGTTCGGGTGAAAATGGTAGAATCGTTAAACGCGATATCGAAAACTTTAAACCTGCTGCCGCTAGTTCTGCTGCTGCCGTTGGTAAGTTTGTGCCTTCTGGACAAGAGGATTTTGACGAAAAACCAAATTCACAAATGCGTAAAGTGATTGCTAAACGTTTGGCGGAATCCAAGTTTACAGCACCTCACTATTATCTTAATGTTGAGTTTGATATGTCTAATTCCATGGCTTTCAGAGAGCAATTCAACTCTATCCCAGATACCAAGATTTCGTTTAATGATATGGTTGTGAAGGCCTGTGCTTTGGCTTTAAAGAAACATCCACAAGTCAATTCGCAATGGTTTGCTGATAAAATGCGATTAAACAATCATGTGCATATTGGCGTTGCCGTTGCAGTTGAAGACGGATTGGTAGTCCCTGTGGTGAAATTTGCAAATGAGCAAAGTTTACCTCAAATTGGAGCTGCCGTTAGAGATTTTGCCGGACGTGCAAGAAACAAAAAATTGACTCCTCAGGAAATGGAAGGTAGTACATTTACAGTTTCTAACTTGGGAATGTTCGGTATCGAAAGTTTCACGTCGATCATTAATCAGCCTAATTCAGCAATTTTATCGGTTGGTGCTATTGTTGAAAAACCAGTGGTTAAAAACGGACAGATTGTTGTGGGCCATACCATGAAGTTATCTTTGGCATGCGACCATAGAACAGTTGATGGAGCTACTGGCGCACAATTCCTTCAAACTTTAAAGGGATATATTGAAAACCCGGTGACGATGTTAATATAATTGTAAATTGGTTGATTTAATCAAAATGAGATTCTATCTTGCTTTAGTAAAATACAACCAACAACGCTATAAATGAATCATTACGTATATAGAAAATCCTGTTTCACCTTTTGAAGCAGGATTTTTTTATGCGTCAAATAAAATCAATCTTATGAAAAATCTTGTTTTACTAGGTACAATTTTTTTAATGATGTCTTGCAAAACCGAGACCAATGAATTTCCAGAACTTAAAAATAGCGATCTTGCCCTTTTGGAGCAGCCATCAGAAGCAGAGCCTCTAAATTTTGTAACCAGTGATGAGCTTAAAGAAAGCGTTCACTATCTAGCATCAGATGAACTTCAAGGTCGTGCAACAGGATCTGAAGGCATTGAAAAAGCGGCAGTTTATATCGAAAATAAGTTAAAATCTTACGGTGTAGCACCTTATTTTAAAACCTATCGCGATCATTATAAGGTAAAAAACATGGATGCTTCTAATGTAGTAGGATTTATTGAAGGTAATGATCCGGTTTTAAAAAACGAAGTCATCATTCTTGGTGCACATTATGACCATATCGGAATTGTAAAAGCGGTTGATGGCGATTCGATTGCCAACGGAGCCAATGATGATGCATCGGGCGTTGCTGTGGTTTTGGCAATGGCACGTTATTTTTCGACAAAAAAGAATAACAAACGTAGTATTTTATTTACGCTTTATTCGGGTGAAGAAATGGGATTGTTAGGATCAAAACATTTGGCTCAAAGTCTAAAAGATCAGAATCTAGATCTTTATACCATGACCAATTTTGAAATGATGGGCGTACCAATGGCTGATAAAAATTATGAAGCGTATTTTACCGGGTTTGATCTTTCTAATATGGCTAGTAAGATGAATGATTATGTAGGGTTTAATCTTTTGGATGAATTGCCAAAAGCAAAGGAGTTTCAATTGTTTTACCGCTCTGATAATTATCCATTCTATAAGATTTTTAATAAACCTTGCCATGCGATTTCAACTTTCGATTTTACAAATTTTGACCATTACCATAAAGTAGGTGATGAAGCCCATTTGATGGATTATGAGTTTATGGCCAATTTGACTAACAAGTTGATTGTTGCCTATGAAGCCATGAGCAATACACCAACCCAAGAAATTAAAATGCATGAGTAAACATATTATTATAACAGGAACGAGTAGAGGCATAGGTTTTGAATTGGTTAAACTATTTGCCAAACAAGGTCATCAGGTTTTAGCTTTATCTCGGAATGATGGACCGGTAAATGCTTTAAATCTTAAAAATGTAACCGCATTTTGCTTTGATTTGGGCGATATGGAAGCATACGAAAAGGTAGAAGCTTTTGTTTTGGACCAATGGAAGCATGTTGATGTTTTGATCAATAATGCAGGACAAGTACTTAACAAACCGTTTGCAAAAACTACGATTACCGATTTTGAAGAGGTTTATAGAACTAATGTGTATGGCGTTGCTGAGTTGATTCGGGTTTTAATTCCGCACATGGCACAAAATAGCCATATTGTAAATATCAGTTCGATGGGTGGTGTGCAAGGCAGTATGAAGTTTGCCGGGCTTTCTGCATACAGTTCTAGTAAAGCTGCAGTCATAACCTTAACCGAATTGTTGGCTGAGGAATATAAAGATTCAGGAATTTCATTTAATGTATTGGCACTTGGAGCCGTTCAGACCGAAATGTTGGAAGAAGCTTTCCCTGGATATAAAGCACCAATAACACCAGCCGAAATTGCCGATTATATTGTTGATTTTTCATTGAAAGGACAAAAATTCTATAACGGAAAACTACTTCAAATCTCTAATTCAACACCATAAAATGTCAAAATATAAATGTGTTATTTTTGATTGCGACGGTGTTTTGGTCGACAGTGAAATTATAGCAAATACCGTAATGGTGGATATGGCCAATGAGTTGGGCGCAAACCTTACTTTAGATTATGCCATAAAAACCTTTAAGGGCGCATCTATGCAATTTTGTATGGATCATATTGCACATCGAATCCCTCAAAGATTGCCCAACGATTTTCTTCCAAGATTTAGACAACGCAGTTTTGAAGCTTTCGAAAAAAATATTCAGCCAATAGAAGGTGTTGCAGAAGTTTTGGAGAATTTGCAGATGCCTTTTTGTGTGGCGTCCAGTGGTCCTGAAAATAAAATTAGACTCAATTTGGAATTAACAGGATTGTTGCCTCATTTCGAAGATAATATTTTTAGTTGTTTTACCATCAGAAAATGGAAACCAGATCCAGCTGTTTTTCTGTGGGCCGCAGAAACCATGGGCTTCAAACCTGAAGAATGTGTCGTAATCGAAGATAGTATAAGTGGCGTTAATGCTGCCAAAAATGGTGGTTTTGATGTGTTTGGTTTTACGAAGCACGATGTTAACAATGAACTGGAAGGAAATGCCACCTTGACTTTTAATGACATGTCTGAGGTTTTGGAACTCATCCATTAATTTTATAATCTTATCAAGAACATTTATTCCAAGATGAGATCTTCTTAAATTTTTGTCAAGGCACTTCCTTTATGTGCGGCAATATGATCGGTTTTGTCACTTTTAATTTCGTATTGTGGATCTTCTGGGCTGGCATGGTGCGTGTAGCCTTTATAATCAAAATTGGCATCGTGTATTTTGATGATTTTACCTGATACATAGCCCGCTTCTGAATTCCATTTAACATGATCGCCTACTTTAAATTTTCTCATGATTTTTGTGTGTCATTGATTTTAACGGATAAATGTTAGATACTTTGCATGACACGTTCGGTAATCCGATCACAACGACCAAATCCAAATTCAAAAATATTTTGTTTACTGGATAGTTCAAAGAGGTTGTTGCGAAGCATTTCGTGAGAACGGTGTAAACGTACCTTGACATTAGATTCGGTCAAATCCATGGCCGCCGCAATTTCCTTAATGCTCATTTCTTCAACTTCTCTCATGATATAAACGGTTCGATATTTGACGTTTAATTGATCGATAGCTTCTTCCAGTATGTTTTTGGCTTCGTTCTGTATCATCTTTTGTTGCGGATTTAATTGCTTTCTATCTGGTATTTCTAAAATGGTATGTCCATTAAACTGGTTGATATGTTCATTAATATGATGAAGTTTTTCCTTTTGTCGTAATCTTGCCAAAGACTCGTTGATGGCAATGCGGATGAGCCACGTGGAGAATTGCGATTCTAATTTAAACTGATATAACTTGGTAAATGCCTTGATATAACTGTTTTGCATGATGTCTTCAATCTCGGCTTCGTCCCTTAGATAACTTCTAATAACACGATATAGTTTTTGGTTATTTCGTTTTACTAAAATTTCATAAAGTTCCTTTTCGCCCGAAAGGATTCGTTTTATAACTTCCGTTTCATCAATTTTATGATGTTTAAAGTCATTGAGTTGTATTGCTTCCATGAGAACTGATTTTACCTTTAGATAAAGAAACAGTCTATTAAGTTACAAAATTTTGTAACCTTTTTTCAGAATTTGTGCAGAAAGAAGTAAATTATAGTGTTGGCTGTGAGAATAACCGTTGGGAATTATTTGTGTTTTTATAGAAGAAAGTTTAGCATTCCTTAATGACCAATTTAAAATTGATTTCAATTTTTTCAGAAACTATGATAAGACCGAGCATCTTTTTGGGTGCTTTCAAATTAAAGTCGTTAATGTTCAATTTCAGCAAGCCAGAAATGTGCCAATCGTTGGTGTCATCAAATTCTGTTTCCATGTGATAGGATTGTTTTATACCTGCTATTTCAATTTCTACTAAGGCATCAGCAGTATTCTTCTGGTGTGGTTTTAACTTGACTTCTTTTAATCTTAGGATAATTTCAGGGTAGACGTCTGATTTTAACAGGCCATGAAAATCTCGGTTAATTCCTCTTCCGCCGCAATCAAATCCTTTGTTTTCTAAAACAAGCTCAGAGTCTTCAAATTTTAGAATGCCGTGGGTTTTTCGGTAATGGACAATTATCGGCCCATCCAGCGTTTTAATGTTATATTGACATTTAAAGTCGCTAACATTACTTGTTCCTTTAATGAACAATTCACTTTTATGTGTGATCAATAAAGATTTTTTACTCTTTATTGAGCTTGATTCGGTAAAGGAAACTAAAACGAGAAACATTAAAATATAATATATTCTTTTCATTGTTCAGTTAATTAAACGGTCGCAAGATATTGAAAAAAATAATAAACCTCATTCATTTAGCGGGGTACTAAACAAATGAGGTTTGTAAAACTAAAACTAACTCTATCTTGTTAGAAACTAATTACAGCCTCAGCCATTAGCCCATTAAATTTACCATCTGTTAAAATTTTTCCTGGACTGTAGCCATCATATTTTTGGTTAACATATTCTAATTTAATGACCATGTTTTTAGTCATAAACCAACCAGCACCAAGGTTAAAGCGTGAGATATCCACATTATCGCCTTTTGTGATGCCACCATCAGTACTTGCAAGTTCGCCATCTACCAAATTATAACGTCCACCTACATAAAAGTTTTCATTACCTCCAAAACGGTATAATAATTCAGCTCCGTATTGCATGGTATTTCTTTTTTCTGTTTCAGCATTTGTTTTTCCTGATACAGCCTCAACCAATCCAAAGAACTCTATACCTTTATATTTAACAAATGGATTGACCATAAAAGCAGTCATTTGGTTTTTGAACCCTGGGTCAAATCTACCTGATCTGAAATTCCCTTTTGAAGTAGCTCCTTCACCTTCCATTACGTAATAGTATCTTGATCCAGCTCTATCTGCTGTATATAAATAAGCATCGGTTGTTTGTGCAGTGTGGTACATTGACCCTGTAAGACGTACTCTCAAATCAGAATCTATTTGCTTATCATATCCTAATTTCAATAAAGTTGAAGGACTTGTTCCGCCTTTGGCATCCTGATTAAGACGTCCGTTAGTTACACCTACCATACCCAACCAGCCATTATGTTGGTAATAAACCTCTGCACCAACTTCGGTTGTAAAAGCATCCATGATATAGTTTCCAACAAAAGGATTGTAAAGTGCTTGGGCATTATCTGATCTTCTAAAGTGAGCATCGCCATAGTTGTTTTCCATGTGACCAAACTTAAGTGTTACGCGATCCATTACGTTCTTTAAGAAACCTTCTTTGATAAAATCTAATTTGTCAATAGTAATGTAACCGCCTTTAACATAAGGTTCTGGGTGATGTCTTGATGACAAATACGTTCTAAGGTGTAAGTTGACACCGTCGTATAATCTCACATCAAAATCTAAGTTTGCCGTGGCCAAGTTAAAGTTGTTTCCTAAATTAAATAAGGCTACATCACCACTATTTTCATGCGCTAAATTTTGAAATTGTAAGGCAAATGCACCGCCTATTTTTACAAAAACATTATTATCTGTGCTTGTTGTGTCTTTTGGAGTTTCAAAGATATTGATTCCGGTTTGGTCTGCAGCTCTGACGTTTTTCAGTTCTTTATGTTGGGCATTCACGGTGAAGCCTACAACTACAGCACCTAATACAATCGCTTTTTTAAATATTGATTTCATAATTTATTGTTTTTAATGTTGCTAAATTTTAATTATTTATATTCTGTCGTGAACTTTATAGTAATTTCATCTCCAGTTGTTACAGTCCCCAAAAGTGCTTTTGGAGGCGTGATGCCGTATTCAGACATTTTAAAAGCCTTTTCGCCAGTTAAGGTCACTTTGTTTGAAGCTGATTGAAGATTAAAATGGATGTTCGTTTTTTTAGTCACTCCAGCAATGGTCAAGTTGCCAATAACTTCAGCCTTGTAGGTGTTATTTCCAGTTGATTTTATTTCTTTGACTTCGGTAAACTGAAAGTTGATGGTTTTGTGCTGATTGGTTTTTAAAGCTTTGTATGTGTTTTTGTCCATACCACTCTTACCACTTTTTAAGCTCTCCGATGTCACTTCTAAAGACAATGCTTTTATGGATAATTCATTGGCGCTTTCTATCGTGATTTGTCCTTTTAGTTGTTCGGCAACAATTTCCCAATCATGTAAACTTGATGTTCCGGAAACCGAAAGTTTTGATGCTTGATTATTCAGATTCAAAGTTTGTGAATAGACTACTGGTGTCGAAAAAACGAATAAAAACAACAAACTCAATAGTGGTTTGATAATAGTTTTAGTAGTTCTCATAATATGTGGTTTTAGTATTATTATACTGCAAAGTTGAGGAAGAAATAAAGTTCTTGCGATGATAAATATCATGTTACGAAAGATTATTAAATTAATTTTATATGCTGAAAATATTGGAAGCCTACCAATGGTTTTATTGGAAATAAAGTTTGGTAAAAGGAATATAAATAAGGAATATTAATAATAGAAAGAGACCTTATTATATAAGGTAAAAGTTTAGCTCAAAAAGATGTATATAAGAGGATATGTTTAAGAAAATAAAAAGAAGATTTTAGGGGTTGCACTTACTGCAATGTCCAATAATTAAACACAGCTTGAATTTGCGATATAAAAAACAATCCCAACGAAATCATTTTTTTGATATCATTGGGATGCTATGTTCGGTAGGTGATAGAGGATTTAGTCTTCAAAGATCCGCAATCTGTTTTTTGTGGTTTTCAATTCGTTTTGCAACATTTCAATTTTTTCCAACAAATTTAAAACTGTATCAATACCCTCAAAGTTAATATGGAGTTCTTGATGTAATCTTACAATTGAATCGAGGTTTTTGATCAGGTTTTCATGAACAAAGGAAGATTTATCGATGGTTGTTATTTCAATCAATCCAAAATCGTCCAGACTTTGAAAAAATGAAGATTCTACCTTATAATAGGTGCACAACGTCTGTATTGGGATATAAGTTTCTGTACTCATGATTTTAAATTTTTAAGTTCAGTGAACAGTTCTTTTTCTTTGGAGGAAAGCCGGGTTGGTATCTCAATCTCATAGGTAATAAAAAGATCACCAAACTGTCCATCATTTTTATAAACCGGAAAACCTTTTCCCGAAAGTTTTACTTTGGTGCCGTTTTGTGTACCTGGTTTTATCTTTAATTTTACTTTGCTGTCAAACGTATCTACAGTGATTTCACCTCCTAAAATCGCTGTATAAAGATCAATTTTTTCAGTGCTGTATAAATGTGCGCCATCTCTTTTAAATTTGGTGGTATTATTAATTTTAAACTGAATCAATAAATCCCCAGCTTGTCCACCATTTGATCCTGGACCGCCTTTTCCTTTTATTTTGATGACCTGCCCATTTTCCACACCGGCAGGAATGGTCAATCGTATACTTTTTCCATTAACGGTAAGTACTCTTTTCTGTGTTTTATAAACATCGTTTAAATCCAATTGCAGTTCGGCATTAAAATCCTGCCCTCTAAATCCCGAAGTTCTGCCGCGTCGATGTGAAGAACCGCCACCAAACATCGATTCAAAAAAACTTGAAAACTCATGATCGCCAAAGTCGTTACCACCAAAACCTCCATAAGTTTGTTGCTGATATTGCTGTTGTGATTGTTGCTCACGTTGCGCTTGCTCATAAGCTTCGCCATGCTGCCAATCTTTACCGTATTTATCGTATTTTTTTCGTTTATCGGGATCGCTCAATACTTCATTGGCTTCATTGATTTCCTTAAACTTTAGTTCGGCAGATTTATCGTTCGGATTCACATCTGGATGGTGTTTTCGAGCCAATTTCCGATAGGCTTTTTTAATATCAGCAGCTGTGGCCGATTTGTCAATGCCCAATATTTTGTAATAATCTATAAATGCCATGGTTTGTATGTTCTTTTTATGAGATTAAGGTTTATTAAAATTGTAAATGGATCTTATTTTTAAAAGGTTTTATGAGATATTATTTTATAAACTAAAGGTTAAGGCTAATTCATGCCAACGTCAAAGTATTTAATACATTTTGCGTAAACATTTTTAGTCATCTAAATTTACGAAAATCTTTAAACAATCTCGTTAAATCGCCTATTTTTGCTATTATGCATAATATCCTTCAAGAATATATTCCGTATCAGGCCATTCCTGAGGTTATGGAGCTTTTAAAGCATGATAACTTGGTAGTGAAAATTAAAAATGAACGTAAAACACGTCATGGCGATTATCGTAAATTACCAAATAATAAGCACCAGATTACTATAAATTCTAACTTAAACCAGTATCGGTTTTTGATGACATTGATACATGAAATTGCACATTTTGAAGCTTATAAAATTCATGGCCGTTATATTAAACCACATGGAAAAGAATGGAAATATACGTTTCAAAGATTGATGTTGCCGTTTTTAAATCCAGCAATATTTCCAAATGAAATATTGCCGCTTTTGGCACAACATTTTAAAAATCCAAAAGCCAGTAGCGATTCTGATACAAAATTGGCTCTAGCATTAAAACAATTTGATCCGCCCAATGATAAAACCTATGTTTTTGAAGTGCCGTTGGGGAGTGAATTCAAACTTTATAATGGACGTGTTTTTCGAAAGGGTGCAAAACGCCGGACGCGCTATGAAGCGCTTGAAGTTGCCACAGGAAAGTTGTATCTTTTCAACCCAAATGCGGAGGTGGATCTTATGCCTTTAAATACAGTAATCTCTTGATTTTGAATCAGTTTTTAAGTGCTGCTTACTGAATAAAGTACAAGTTTCCGCTTTTGTTTTTATAAAATTGAAATATTAATTAGTAATCAAGGGTTTTCCAACTTAGGTTTCTGGAAATAACGATATGAAGAATAAAAATTATTATGCCATTTTAATGGCCGGAGGAGTAGGATCAAGGTTTTGGCCTGTAAGTACACAAGATTTTCCTAAGCAATTCCACGATATGCTGGGAACGGGAGATACGCTCATCCAAAGGACATTTGATAGATTGGAACAATTAATTCCGAAGGAAAATATTTTTATTCTGACCAATGCCATTTACGCAGATTTGGTATTTCAGCAATTGCCCGAAGTCACCAAACGTCAAGTGGTTTTAGAACCTGCCATGCGCAATACCGCACCTTGTATATTATATGCTTCCCTAAAAATCCAAAAGGAAAATCCTGATGCGGTTATCATTGTTGCACCAAGCGATCATTGGATTGAAGACGAAGAAAATTTCACACAAAACGTGCAACAGGCGTTTTCTTTTTGCGAATCGCATGAGGTGCTGATGACACTTGGTATCCAACCTACATTCCCAAATACCGGTTTTGGCTATATTGAATATGATGCTTCGTCAAAAGAAGCCATAAAACCAGTGCAGCAATTTCGTGAAAAACCAAGCTATGAATTGGCAAAATCTTTTATCAGGCAAGGTAATTTCTTGTGGAATGCCGGGATTTTCTTGTGGCATGTCAAAAGCGTAATCAAAGCTTTTCAATCGCATCAACCCGAATTGTTTGAGCTTTTTGAAAGTGGAATTCCATTTTATAATACCGATGCCGAAGCTGATTTTATAGCTGAGAATTACGGAAAGTCGGAAAATATTTCAGTGGATTATGCCATTATGGAAGCTTCAAAAAACGTGTATGTACTGCCGGCACAATTTGATTGGAACGATTTAGGAACTTGGGGCAGTTTGTACGATAAACTCGATAAAGATCACAACCAGAATGCCGTGGTCAATGCACGTATTCTGAGCACTGATGCCAGTGGTAACATGATCCGGACCAAAGCCGATAAAATAATTATTGTTGATGGCCTCAAAGATTATATTATTGTTGATAAGGATGAGGTGTTATTGATAGTTCCGAAGTCGAAAGAACAAGATATTAAAAAAGTGCTTCAAGATGTTAAGGATAAATTTGGCGGTCATTTGGGATAATATTCTGGATTCTTTTAGTCTTCTTTTTTTATCGGATACATACTTTGTTTAACAAAGGTTTTAGGGAATTTTTCATCATCTTCAAAACCGAGTTCAATATCCCTTCCGTCATGTGGAATATGATGTGTGTTGAAAATATAATCCCAAATGCTTAAGGTCAATCCGTAGTTGACGCCATGTTTTTTATGTTCG
>NZ_DATJCY010000356.1:0-3238 GCF_035577925.1 Gelidibacter sp.
GAAAAACCAGAGAAAGTTGCACTTTCTTATTATTACGAAGCCTATGATTCACACGAAGAGGCAATTAAAGCTTTCGTCAAAGATTCAAAGAATTTTGAAAACTCATTTAGTGAATTATTTACATTAATCAATTTATATAAAGCGCCGCTTTCTAGTGAGTTGCTTGCGTTTTACAATAAAATAAAACACGCTAATAAATATGTTACCCCTATTAAACAAATTGAAAATTTAAT
Source organism: Gelidibacter sp. (assembly GCF_035577925.1). Lineage (GTDB taxonomy): Bacteria > Bacteroidota > Bacteroidia > Flavobacteriales > Flavobacteriaceae > Gelidibacter. Next base: position 234 of record NZ_DATJCY010000356.1, read on the forward strand.
GAAGTCTACAGGACATAATCTTACTGAAATAATAAAAAAAAATAGATATGAAACAGCTTACAATTAAGAAGGTATTATTCACTTCATTTTTCACTTTTTTGTTGATGCAAAAATCATATAGTCAAAATCTTTATTTAGACCCAACGACTACACTTGCGCTCGGTATGTACTCAAATGTTATGGAAAAGAAGCAAAAAGAAACCATTGAACAACAAACTAAATTGCAGCAAGCACAAGCCTATGTTGCAACACAAATGGCATGGGCTAATGACATTCAAAATAAAGTATATAAAGGGTTGAAAGAAGTATCAGGCACATTACAAAATGGAATTCAAGTACAAAAAATTTATCAGAACGTAAATAAATGTATTTCTTATTCCAGTGATATTACAGACCTAGTTGCGGAGCATCCCCAATATGCGGTGTTTGGAGCAAAAACAACTCAACTAGCTTTTGAAAGAGTAACTGAAATATCTGCAGATATAACAGACATCCTGACAGGAGGTGAAAAAGATTTAGCGACTGCAGGTGATCGATATAAAGTACTATTCAGTTTAGATCAGAAAATCACAAACCTAAGAATCATTCTTCTTACCATTAAAATCAATATTGAAAGAGCAATTAGAGTAGGTTTCTGGAAATCAATCAATCCTTTCCAAGGCTATATAAATACTGACAAGGATATTATTGAAAATATAATGCAACAATACAAACATATATTTTAAGATGAGAGCAAAATTATTTTTAGTAGCACTACCCATAATTTGGATTTTGTCAGTTTCTTTTGGCTCCAATAAAAAGCCTTGGGAAAAGGATAACGTTGACTTCATTATGATGAATCAGGAGATAAAAAACACAATGAAGGAGGATGAAAGACAAACAGAAATGCATAAGAAGCAAATTACCAATGTAGCTGCAGAAGGTTATAATAAATCAGAGTGGAACAAATTTAAAAACCTAAAGAGAAATGTTCAAAGTCGATTAAATTCAGTTTCACTTTTAATCCAGGCAGCACCTGCTGGAATTGTAATCAGCAGAGAGCTTAACGAAACAATTGAAAATCAGGAAAAATTATATCAACTCGTAGAAGATAACTTATGGCTTTTACAATTGTTGCCAAATGAGTTTCACTTTGTTCAAGATGCTCAGGATGTGCTTTTATATATCGTGGGTGTCGTTAGCAGTTATGGGATAATAAATCAAATGGAAAAGGCTGAAAGAAAAATCCTAATTGATTATGCAATTAATGAAGTAAAACGCATAAAAATAGATTCACACATGCTTTATTTTACTGCGAAAGATATGGTCAGAAAAAAAAATCTGAACAAAGCAATTCTTCAAGATATCATCAATAAAGACAAACAGATTATTCAAGACATACTTAATAATTTTTAATGCCATGAAAAAAATAATTTTAATCCTACTCATTTTAATATTTTCAAATAGTTTGTTTTCACAACAGGCAACAGTCGTTATCAATCAAAAACTTCTAGAGCAGTTGACAAAAAATCAAGCTGTTAGATTGTTAAGCAATGATCAAATCAAAAAATCTACTGAAAAGCAAAGAAAAATTTATGGAGATGTCCAAGGTAAAATGGCCAAGGTAATTGCTATAAATGAATTTTTATATGATAACCTCAGAAATATAAATGGCTTAATTAAGGATGGTAAATCGGTTGGATTAATGTACGACTACGTAACAAAAATCACACAGGAATTGTCAACATTATCACAATTAACATTAGACAACCCTCTCTATGCAACCATAAAGTATGAATACTATATAGAGACTCTAGACCAGTACCTAGCCGTTAAAAATGAGATTGAAAATATGATAATGAAGGTAAATTCAGACTATTTGCTTGACCAATATGATAGGCACAGATTTGTCACAAATGTTCTTTACAAATTAAGAAATTTATATCTCTCAATTTTGGGAACTACATCATGGCTTAAGAATGCCAATAACAAAAGTCTGATTCAATCAATTCCAATACTTGGAACTTTTTACTCCATAGACAAGGCAATCATTAACAACATTATGAATCAATTAAACCAATATTACTAATGAAATCAAGACTATTTATTCCTATTCTTCTGTTTTCATTTTTTGCATATGGGCAAAACAAGCTGAATGACAAACATATTGTTAATCAACACAAAAGAATGGTGTTTGAAGAATGGGCTCCAATGACTCCAAAAGCACAAAAACTATTTGGAATTCCAACCAATGCAGCATATTGGTTAATATGGGGTGATTTAGCACCAAAAAGAAATAAAAAATATAAAAAAGGTCCAGATATCCGTCCTTTAAAACCGACAGGCCATGAATCATTGAGACTTTTAGAACTCCATAAGCAGCAAAAATTCGCAGAAGAAATATTGCAACAAGCGGACACGGTTACAAAAGAATATGAAAAAGATTTTATGCACAATACTTCTACAACTGTGGAAGCGGATCCATTATGGCAACTATATTACAAAAAACAGTTAAAACCCCTTGTGAATTTCCCATCCAATCCACAGAATTATACAGATTGGAATTTTGAAACAAACAATGATTATCAAAAAGCTGTATCAAATGGCAGTATTCAGAACTTAAGAACTCAATTGAATTTAATGAAATCCAACTTCAAGATTTCTAGAAACACACCTATGCCAAGAGGTAAAAGAATTCTATTATACCACCAGATTCTTATGGATTGGCGAAAATTTGTGAATTCACTTTCGTTCACAAATAAAAAATACAACAACAATGATTACTACAAAAACATCTCGAATGGAAAGTCTGAATATAACTCAATTAATTCATCAAGAACAGATGAGGAAATTATAACCGACACTATGAATCAACTAAAACAATATTATAATGACTAAAAAGATACTGATAATAGCATTACTATTTTCCCCTGTTCTGCTTTTTGCAGATAGTAGCAATCAAAATGAAAGCTTTATTAGCTTTTTAATGGGGAAAGGTGTTTTTGAAGAATGGTTTATGCAGGTTT
>NZ_DATJCY010000357.1:0-3649 GCF_035577925.1 Gelidibacter sp.
AAAAGTTTTACAGGTTTGTTTTCATTTAAAAACAGACTGATCATAACAATTGAACCAATACCTATAGGAATATTGATCAAGAATATCCAGCGCCAGGAGGCATAATCGGCAAGTGCGCCACCCAAAGTGGGACCTAAAATAGCAGAAACACCCCAAACACTGGAAAGCCATCCTTGAATTTTGGCCCGTTCTTCAATGGTATAAATATCGGCGGCAATGGTGTTGACCGTTGCCATAATGGCACCAGCGCCAACGGCTTGAAGCCCTCTAAATCCTATTAAGCTAACCATGTTCCAAGCGGCTGCACATGCTGCCGAACCTAGTAAGAAAACAATAACGCCATAAATAAGGATGGGTTTACGGCCATAAATATCTGCCAGTTTCCCGTAAATAGGAATAGTGATGGTTTGGATCAATAAGTAAATTGAGAATAACCAACTGAAGAGAGAAAACCCGCCCAAATCGCCTACAATTTGTGGAATTGCAGTAGCAACAATCGTGCTGTCCATTGCAGCCAATGCCATAGTCAGCATTAAAGCTGCCAAAATCCAGCTTCTATTTGGTTGATTTGGGGTATTGTGATTCATAAAACTAGGACAGTTATTTTTTTGAGCAAAGTTAAAGTTTAATAGAGTAATGGACTTGTGTAATGCAGGTTTTATTTAGATGTCTAAACCGTTTAAAAAAAGTTTATCGAATTCAGTGTTTAATATTTGGTTAAGAAGTTATGGTTTATAAAAAAGCACTATAAAACAGCTTTCTTTCGTTTTTATAATTATTGATATTTATCATAGATTTTAAGTGCTGCATTTTATAAATTTGATGTTGGAAATGTGCTATTTAAAATACGTGTTGAATTTCATTTAGACTATTCCGTTTCTGATAATTTTACTCAAAAAAATCGATATCATGATGTCCAATAAATTGAATATTTTAGTTCCAACCGACTTTTCAAAAAATGCATCTAATGCTTTAAGTTATGCTATAAAACTGTATGCTAATCAGCACTGTACGTTTTATATATTGCACAGCACTTTTATAAATGAAGCGGTTGCTAGAGCATACCAATCCGCCTATAGCGAGGACAACCAGAATAGGGTGGTTATAGAGCATTCATTGGCCGAGGTTATTAAACAAGCTAAAGCTACAAATGCCAATCCAAAACATAATTTTGAAGCCTTGCTGAGTGGTGAGGAGTTGAAAACAGCTGTAAAAAATGCTGTGCAGGAATATAACATTAACATGGTTGTCATGGGTACTAAAGGTGCAACTGGCGCTGTTGAATATGTTATGGGAAGTAACACTATTAAAGTGATACGAAAAATCACGGAATGCCCTGTTTTGGTTCTTCCAGAAACATTTTCTTTTGTGGAACCAAAGCAAATCACCTTTCCAACCGATTATAATAGAAGTTATGATGAAAAGGAAATACAAGTACTTAAAAATTTAGCTGATTTGTACCATTCAAAACTTCGAATTGTCCATATTAATGTAGATCTTGAGCTGTCAGAAGTCCAAGAAAATAATATGGTCATGCTTAAGAAATATTTAGGTGATTATGAACATAGTTTCCATTGGCTTCCAGATTATACGACGAAAGCAAAAGCCATTGCAAAATTTGTTGATGATCTTGAAATCGATATTCTTGCGATGATTAATTATAAGCATGGTATTTTGGAAAAAATCCTTAACGAACCGGTTATCAAAAACCTTACTTTCAATCCGAAAATTCCAATTTTGGTGATTCCAAAATAGAACGATAACCATTTTAATAATTGTTAAAACAAAAAAAGGATTTGAAATTTTGATGTTTCAAATCCTTTTTTGTTTTTAGAATAAAATATCAAATTAAAACAAGTCGTTCAGCACTTTTGCCAATCTAATGCCAGCAATTTGCAATTGTGTGCGGGCAACATCCAAGTATTTGTACGAATACGCATAATGTAGATTTTCACCAGGTTTGGTAGAAGCATAGATGTCATTGGCCAAAATTTGAGTAGCATTTACCCAATCAATCACAGTGCCTTGTTGATAGGTTTTAACTTGCTCTTTTGTTAGATAACTGGTATTGTTAGCCAATTCGCTATAACTCATTTTATAAGAATCAATCATTTGGCTGTCCCAAACTTTATGAAGATTAGTATCTCTAAATTGCCATTGTACTTTAATATCATTGCCACCACGGTCTTGTTCACGGCCAATATGCAGCGGTTGATGTAAATCGCCAATCAAATGAATAAGCATTTTCAAATAAAAAGCTTTATCCTCATCCGATGCTTTGGAATCTGTAATAATGGTTTTGCAATATGCAATTCCGGTAACCAGATCGCCTTCAGGATTTTTTTTAGACGTTTGATAGGTTTCATTAAAATCCATATTGACATAATGCCAAGTTTCAAATTTTTTAAATCGTGGATCGGATTTGATATCATCACCAAATGTAGATACCAATGCCAACGATTGATGGTTTAATAGCTTTTTGATTTGGCGTTTTGCTTTTTTTGAAGTGTATTGATCGGCAATGGCACCCACTGTACGATGTCCGGTAGCGCCCCATTTTAAACTGGCGTGGCTACTAAAACTGAACATCATTAAAGCGATTATCGTAAAAAGGAATCTAAGTTTCATGCTAAGTTTATATTATTTTTTCTTATTTCTTTTATTAAAATTCTTGTCACCTCTTGTTTTTGGTTTTTTATATTTTTTGGCAATTTCGCGACGGTAAGAGCCTCCTAAATTTTGCTTTTTGTTTTTTTCTTTTTTCTCATGAAAAGCTGGACCTGGCATATCCGCATCACTTCGTTTTAAAGGATTGTTGCGCTCTTTGTTTTGTGGACGTTCTTGTTCAATAAGTTCTGTTGAAAGTTTAACGCCTTCAGGAATTTCTTTAAGCGGAATTTCCATTTGCATCAGCGTTTCTATGGCTTTAACGAAGTCTTGTTCTGCTTCTGTAGAAAAAAGTAAAGTTTGTCCTTCGCGTTCTGCACGACCCGTCCGACCAATTCGATGCAAATAGTTTTCAGGAAAATGAGGAGTATCAAAATTGATAACGTGGCTCACATGGTCAATATCAAGTCCGCGTGCCATCACATCTGTAGCAATCAAAATCCGATGGGCACCCTCCTTAAACTGTTCAATACTTCGAAGTCGGTAATTTTGTGTTTTATTGGAGTGAATGACGCAACTTTGATTAGGGAACAACTCTTCAATTTTGTCAAATAGCAAATCGGCCATTTTTTTATGGGACACAAAAATCAATACTTTAGTGTAAGTCTGCTTATCGCTCAGTAGATGCTCCAGAACATTGACTTTTGAATAAAAGTTAGGAATATCATAGCGTTCTTGACTAATGTTTTCGAGTGGTGTTCCTGAAATCGCAATGGTTACCTGTACTGGAGCAGTAAAAAAATCGTTGATAAATTCATCAACATCATCGGTCATGGTTGCCGAAAACATAATGTTCTGACGACGCTCTGGTAAGATGTCAAAAATATTTAAAAGTTGATGTCTAAAACCTAAATCTAGCATCACATCGACTTCATCAATAACTATTTTTTGAACGGATTTGAGTTGTAAAACGTGGCTAACGGCCAAATCAAATAAGCGACCTGGCGTGGCAACCAAAATGTCCAATCCTTGTGAAACGGCT
>NZ_DATJCY010000358.1:0-2183 GCF_035577925.1 Gelidibacter sp.
CATTGATAAATCAATCTTTTATCTTATATTATAGGAGTCTAATCACAAAACAGTAATTAATATATAAAACGGGTTTTACCCCATTAAACTCTTATCCATCAACAAAATGATTGATTATAATGTTTAAATGTAGCAACTAAAATATAACATTATTTAACTCTATCAGCTTGAATATTAGCAAAGTATGAGTTTTTATTATGGAAACTATTATTACTTTTGCACCCATGTATATACAAAGAAATAAATCAACAGGTAAAAACGGCAAAGTGTACAGCTCCACCTTACTTTGCACCAAATATCGGGAAGAGGGGAAAGTTAAAACCCGAGTAGAAGCAAACCTCTCTCGCATACCAGAAGAAATTATTCTTGGCATTGAAAATATGCTTAAACACGAACAAGGAGCATTGGTTGCAAATAAAGATATTGCTGTAAAAAAAGCTATTGATTTTGGACTTGTGGTTTTGCTGATACACCTGATGGATAAATTACATATCAGCAAAACCCTTGAGAAAACAATGCCTAAACAGGCTGCTATTTTAAAAGGGATTATTATTGGCAAAGTAATTACTAGAGGCAGTAAATTAGGTATATACAATTGGTTAAAAAGAAATCGGGATATCTCTTCAAAACTTGGATTGGATATTGAGAACACAAAGCTTGACGATATTTACGCTGCCTTGGGAACCACCGCCCTGAAGCAACCACAAATAGAACGTAAATGGTTTATATACAACAAGAAAAAGCATAAAGAGGTTTATTTATATGATATAACAAGTACTTACTTAGAAGGTACTGAGAATGAACTTGCCGCTTTTGGTTATAACCGTGATGGAAAGAGAGGTAAGAAACAAATTAATATTGCATTACTAACCGACAGTGAAGGATGCCCCCTAAAAATTGAAGTTTTCCATGGTAACACACAAGACCATCAAACAGTTTTGAATCAGATTAATCACATAAAAAAAGAGTTTGATGTCCAAGAGGTTGTTTTTGTTGGAGATAGAGGAATGAAAATTCGTTATAACCTAGGAACCATGAATGAGGCTGATAAGGAGGGGGTGCACTACATAACAGGATTAACTCACGCTGAAATAAGAGATCTTCTAAAAAACGATGTCCTGCAATTAAATCTATTCAGCAAAGATATAGCAGAGGTAGAGCATGAGGGAGAAAGATATATACTTTCAGTAAATCCAGCACTTCAGGAAAAAGAACTGAATTATTTAAAAACGATTCGTGCACTTGTTGATGATGAAATCTCCGATGTGAAAGCAGCGTGGGAAAAACGTTGTCAAAAAAATATAGAGAATGCCGAAAAACTCAAAAATGGCCATAAAAATAAAAAATTAGTCACCCAGTTTTCAGAAAAAAATATTGATAAGTATAAATTACGTATTGAGGATATTCTCTCGAAAAGGCGCATGAGCAAGTATTACGAGATTGTGCAAATAAATGACAGTGAGTTTACTGTTGATTTCAAAGCTGAAAAGTACTTACAAGCAAAACAACTGGCTGGGAAATATGTTATTTGCACTGGTATTAATAAAGAGAAAATGGACAAACATGAGGTTAGAAAGCAATATAAAAACCTGCAAAATGTAGAGCATGCTTTCCGTGATCTTAAAAGTGACTACATTCAGATTCGTCCGGTATTTGTTCGTAATCAAGCTCAAACTCGCGGACATGTACTGCTTTCAATGTTCTCATATGCAATTATAAAAGAGATTGAAAACAAAATCTTTCCTTTTTTAAAATCATGGAATAAAAAGGCGAAAAGCAGGCTGGCCTTCGCAGATGTAATGGAAGAGTTGAAAGATATAAAACTAGTAGAATTAAATTTAGGACGAAATGTGGATACTCTCAAAATAACTGAGTTGAATGAACTACAAAAGGAGATACTCAAGCTTTTTGGTATGAATAAAAAGCAGTTAGAAGAGGGTTTGTAGCAATTAATCGAAAAAAATATAAGGTTATTTGATTGGTTATTAATGGGTTGGTGAAGTAAAATCCGTTTTAAATATATAGATGAAAAGTGTTTTCAAGTATCTCTTTCTTTCCATCTATAGCTGTTAATAAAAAAATCGACTTCAACAAAACGTGATGAAGTGCATATATACTAACAAGCATCTGTAGAGATAGTTTAACCCGCATTATTCACACCTCTATTTTTGTATAGTTGGCAG
>NZ_DATJCY010000359.1:0-9864 GCF_035577925.1 Gelidibacter sp.
TTCATGAACACAAAAAAGAAGAAGCACAATTGGCAGCGATGATTGCAGTGAGACGCTATTTGGAAGATCAGAAAAAATTGAGAATTCCCAATTGAAATTGAAGTTGAAATTGAAATTGAAGTTGAAACGACTTAACAAATAAAGTTCATGACATAGATACAGACGATAGAGTTATCTGGAGAAGCCGAAATTGAAAATTAGTGTAATTCGTACCATTTGTGTCCAAAGAAAATCAGTGTAAAACTCATAAAATCATTATTATCTGTATCCCAGTAACGAAATCGAATGCAGATAATTATCAAAAATAAACATGGAATCAAAAATAAAAAATCTTAACGAAAAACTTACCCAAGCCTATCTTGGTGGCGGACAAGAGCGCATTGATAAACAGCACAAACAAAAAAAGCTGACCGCAAGAGAACGCGTACTCTATCTGCTTGATGACAGTTCTTTTGAAGAAATTGGCGCTTTGGTAACGCATCGCACGAAAGATTTTGGAATGGAAGATCAGCAGTTTTACGGAGATGGCGTTGTCACAGGTTATGGCACCATAAATGGTAGACTGGTATATGTTTTTGCACAAGATTTTACGGTTTTTGGAGGTTCTTTATCAGAAACCCATGCCGAAAAGATTTGTAAAATCATGGATTTGGCTGTTAAAGTTGGCGCACCAATTATCGGATTAAATGATTCGGGTGGTGCGAGAATTCAAGAAGGTGTTCGAAGTTTAGGTGGTTATGCCGATATTTTTTACCGAAATGTACAAGCTTCGGGAGTCATTCCGCAAATATCGGCCATTATGGGACCTTGCGCTGGCGGTGCGGTTTATAGCCCTGCGATGACCGATTTTACACTTATGGTCCAAGATACCAGTTATATGTTTGTTACGGGTCCAAATGTCGTTAAAACGGTGACCAATGAAAATGTAACTTCAGAAGAGTTGGGAGGTGCCAGTACACATTCTACAAAATCTGGCGTGGCGCATATCACGTCGTCCAATGATGTGGAATGCTTGGAGAATATTAAAAAACTCATGAGCTATATTCCGCAAAATAATACCGAAACTCCTTCGCTATTGCCTTATGATTTTGAGGATGAATTTCGAGAGGAACTGTCTGATATTATTCCTGACAACGCCAATAAACCTTATGATATGCACAGTGTGATCAACGGGATTATTGACACCGATTCGTTTTATGAAATCCATAAGGATTATGCCGAAAACATTATTGTGGGCTTTGCACGATTGGGCGGCAGAAGTATAGGTATTGTTGCCAATCAACCGATGTATCTGGCTGGTGTTTTGGATGTCAACAGTTCAAAGAAAGCAGCACGTTTTGTACGTTTTTGTGATTGTTTCAACATCCCGTTATTAGTTTTAGAAGATGTTCCTGGGTTTTTACCGGGCACCGATCAAGAATGGAATGGTATTATAGTACATGGTGCCAAACTGCTTTATGCATTTAGCGAGGCTACCGTCCCGCGCGTAACGGTAATTACCCGAAAAGCTTATGGCGGCGCTTATGATGTAATGAATTCCAAACACATTGGTGCCGATATGAATTTTGCGTGGCCTAGCGCAGAGATTGCCGTGATGGGCGCTAAAGGTGCTGCAGAAATTATCTTTAAAAAGGACATCAACAATGCCAAAGATAAAGATGCCAAGTGGAAAGAAAAAGAAGCCGAATATGCAGAGCTTTTTGCAAATCCATATAGCGCAGCAGAACGCGGATTTATCGATGAAGTCATCCTTCCAAAAGACACCCGACGTAAATTAATTAAAGCATTTGCTATGCTGAAAGACAAAAAAGTAGACGTACCAAAAAGAAAGCATGGGAATATTCCGCTGTAAATCCCTTGTTAAGATATATCATTAACCTTTTTAAAATCAAGGTTTTTAAATGGGCTTCTTGTTATTGCTAGGTAATTTCTTTGGTTTCGATTTAGACTTTTGTTGATTTTCATTAATTCTGACATAAATCAATTTGTAATGGCCTTTGGAATCTTCACGGCGTTCAATTTCAAATTCTTTTATAGATTTGATCAACGGTGTCAGTTTCTGAAAACCAAAGTTACGAGAATCAAAATTGGGTTGTTTCTTTTGCAATAAGCCACCAACATCACCCAAAAAAGCCCAGCCGTCATCATCGGCAACATCATCAATGGTAGCAGCAATAAACTTGATGTCTTTTTCTGTTATCGTATCAATATTACTGTTTTTAGTAGATTTTGATTTTTCGTTGGATAAACTAGCTTCCTCTTCTGGTTGATTTTTAAGAATTTCGATATAGATAAACTTGTCACAAGCTACAATAAACGGATTTGGCGTTTTCTTCTCACCAATACCATAAACTTTCATGCCTGCTTCACGAAGTCGGGTGGCAAGCCGGGTAAAATCGCTATCACTCGATACCAAACAAAAACCATCAACCTTTTCTGAATAAAGAATATCCATAGCGTCAATGATCATCGCTGAATCTGTCGCGTTTTTGCCAACGGTATAACCGTATTGCTGAATGGGCGTAATGGCATTTTCCAATAACAAAGTTTTCCATTTAGAAAGATGGGGTTTGGTCCAATCACCATAAATACGCTTGATAGTTGGGTTGCCATATTTAGCTATTTCTTCCATCATTTCCTTTACATATGCCGAAGGAATATTGTCGCCATCTATTAATACTGCCAGTTTGATATCCATGAAAAGGAATTGATTTTAAAAAGTTATAGAGTGCTAAAGATACCATTAATTTATAGGCAAATCATTCTAAATCTGTAAGCATTTGCGATATTCCAGAAAAATAAAAATATTGGAAATATGAAATTATCCCAGGATTACACGGATTTATAGAGATAAAAACAATTACCCAAATTTGCTAACAAAAAAATGAAAGTCGCTACAATGCAATATGTTATGGGTGATCGATTTTTATTTGTTACTATTGTAAAACTCCCATAATTCGTGATAATTAATTGCATAAAGCTCTATATTCCCGCAATTTCCGCAGACATTGGTTGATATATCACTTTTTTCAATGTTTTTATGAAAAAAACCTTTTGATTTATCAACTTCCAAGGATAAGCTTCTTTTTATATTTGCATGACCGAAATCTAACATCTTAACTCCTTGAATAATCTTATCTGAACCGCACATTTTACAGGTTTCATTTTTGATCATAATTAATTTTTTAAAATATTGCTCAATATATCTTTCAAAATGCAAAATCCAAAAAGAATAATTTTACTTAACATATTTGCACCTAAGTAATTTTTATTCTTTTGGATTTGTTTAGTGAGATAAAAAGTTTAGTCCAATAGTTTTTGATATACTTTATCTTTTATAGTTTGGTATTTATCGACACATTCAACATATTTTTCAAAAACTTGGTCGTGTTGGAGTAAATAAAACTGATCACACTCCAATTCATCACATTCTCGTACATTATTCATAACATTCCGATAAGTATAAAATTCGTTCAGAAGATTAATATTGTCATTATTATTGTCCAATAAAACATCCCGCAATACTTTATCATTAAGCTTTTTAAGGGCTATTTTCTCTAATTGTTCCGATTCTTTGTTCATGGTTTCCAAATTGGATATCCATGTTTGAAGTTCTCGACGCATGTGTCTTTTAACAAGTTCATCGTCTGTTTCATTGCCATAATTAATCAATGGTTCCATTGTACTATATTTAATTTTGTTATATTATTTTGTCTAATGTTTAAAATAACAATGTCTTTGTTTCCACCCGGAAATTTCCAACTGATCTTGTCATCTTTTGAGTATCCCAAAACTGCTACGCCCATGGGTGTTAGCAGTGAGATTTTTTTTTCTGAATTATTACTTTCGGCCAGTAAAACAAGCTGAAAAGTATATTGCCAACCATCATTTGTGGCCACCGTTATTTCTGAATTGATGCGTACGACATCTTCGGGCATTTTATCATCATCCAAGATATTGGCACTTTCAATTTCTTTCGCAAATTTTGTCAATGATTCTTTTTGGAACGAATCTTTATGATCCTTCGTAAGATTCAGCAATTGCTTAATCATGACATATTCCTTCTTTTCTAAAAGTAGTTTACCGTATTTCATAACTTTATTTTGAGACGGCCGCAGGGATAAACAGGTTTTAAATTGTTTTTATACCTTATATAAACGTCAAAATTGTCCACTTTATGCAGAAAAAGCAATCTATTTTTCACCTCTTTATTGTTAGCCAACACTTTTTTTATATTTGGAAACTTCATAATCGCAACAAGAATAAACCGAACTTTTATCTGTGGTCAAACAGCAATAAACGACATGCTCACACGAGGTGCATAAAGTGTTTTTTAAAGTATTCATAATTAAGGTTTTAAAATGCCATGAAGCGTGCAATAGATGTGCCGTTAAATAATCCATTCTTACCAGAATCCACAAACATCATAAAATGAGATACTTACGTATAAATATAATTAAATTGAAATTTCAGGAAATGGGGCAGAAATACCCAGTGGGGTTATTTATCTCGCAAGAGGTAATTACTTTATTTTATCACGAAGTGTTTTTCTATCAATTTGAAGAATCTCTGCCGCCTTGGTTTTATTGTTATTGGTCGCTTCAAGAACCATCAATATATGCCGTTTTTCAATCTCCTTAAGCGAAAGAAATATATCCTGTTTTGGAAAATCAATTTGAAACTTTAAATGTTTGGGTAAATTGCTGATTTCAATGCGTTTGTCGCACATAATAACAGCGCGTTGAATACTGTTTTCAAGCTCCCTAATATTTCCTGGCCAGTCGTAACGGGTTAGTGCCAATAAAGCTTCATCGGATATGTCAACAATTCGATCTTTATATTCTACGCCGTATTTAAAAAGAAATTTATCGACCAAAAGTGGAATGTCAGATTTTCGATCCCGCAACGGCGGCACTTCTATTTGAACCACCGTAAGCCGATAGTACAAATCTTCCCGAAAACGTCCGTTTTTGATCAATTCTTTTAAATCGACATTGGTAGCCGCAATGACTCTTACATCTATTTTTTCTGCTTTTTGAGAACCCACGCGCATAATTTCCTTTTGCTGGAGCACTCTAAGCAAACTTAACTGTGTTGCCATGGACGCATTTCCTATTTCGTCCAAAAAAAGAGTGCCTTTATTTGCGGCCTGAAAAAATCCACTGCGGTTATTATTGGCTCCGGTAAAAGCACCTTTAGCATAACCAAACAATTCTGCTTCGAGCAGACTTTCGGGAATGGCCCCACAATTGACAGCAATAAATGGTGCTGCGGCAAATTTCCCTGAATAATGAATTGCACGGGCAATCAGCTCTTTACCTGTTCCGCTTTCTCCTTTTATAAAAATAGTGGCTTTATTGTCCTTAACCTTATCAATGATATTCATGACATTGAGCATCTCGTCCGATTGCCCAATGAGCTCATCAAAAACAGGATTAATAAACACATTTTTTTTCGTTTTATACGCTTTGGCAGGACGTAATGCAAGTGATTTTTGAACGGCATTTTTTAACTCTTCCTTGGTAAAGGGTTTTATCAAATAATCCATAACCCCTGATTTCATGGCATTTAAAGCACCATCGATGGAAGGAAATCCGGTGACAGCCAATTTTGGGATTTCAGGAAAATGCTCAGACACATATTTGACCAATTGCAGACCGTCCACATCGGGCATTTGAAGATCTGTAATCAACAAATCAATAGGTTTATTTTTTAAAATACCAATGGCATCTTTTACCGAAACCGCTTTAAAGGTATTAAAATGCAACGCTTGCAAATGCCTTTGGATAAGTTCAAGAATATGTACGTCATCATCAACTATCAATATGTTTTCTTGTTCCTGCGGCATGACTTATATTTTTGGAAATGTCAATGTAAAAATAGTGCCTTTTGGATGATTAGACTCGTGTTTTATGGTTCCTTTATGGCTTTTCATAATGCCATGTACCACGCTCAGACCTAGTCCGGAACCTTCACCAACAGGTTTTGTAGTATAAAACGGATTGAAAATAAATTCTGAAATAGCATCAGGAATGCCCTTTCCTTCATCTTTAATGACCAAAACTACTTCTCTTTCATGATTGGAAACATCAATCGTTATTTGGCCATTTTGTGGTGAAAAATAAATGGCATTAATTACCAAATTAAAAACCACCTGGGTTAGTTGGATGGCATCCACTCGTAAATAAATGGTGTCTTCGCTGAAGTTTAAACGATATTTCAGATTTTTTTTATTAAAATTCGGCGACAATAAATGGATGGCATCTGCAATAATTGGATCAATATTAACCAACTCCATTTGCTGTGGCATTTCGCATGAAAAAAACATCAATTTCTTGACCACTTCTCTCGAAAAAATAGCACTGTGCACTATTTTATCCAAATCGTGCATGGCTTCATCTTCATCAACAAAACGCTCTTTAAGTAATTCTGAAAAGCCTAATATATTGGCAAGTGGCGTATTGAGTTCGTGGGCAATTCCGGCGGTTATTTCTCCTAAAATTGATAATCTGTCGGCGCGTTCCATTTGGCGCTTGGTGCGTTCTTCTTTGTCAATTATTTCTTTTCTCTCGATAAGATTACCAATTTCAAAAGCCAAGGAATGGATTAATTGTT
Organism: Gelidibacter sp.; assembly: GCF_035577925.1. GTDB lineage: Bacteria > Bacteroidota > Bacteroidia > Flavobacteriales > Flavobacteriaceae > Gelidibacter. Next base: position 6,616 of record NZ_DATJCY010000359.1, read on the forward strand.
TTTCTTCTTCCAAAAAATCGAGTTCACTGTATTTAGGCTTAGGATATTTGACTTTTATAGAACCATAAGGAAGATTAAAAACTTTTATTACAGCCGAAATAAATACATTTTGGTTGATTTTTTTGCCTTCATGTACCACTTTATCTCCATAATTAATTTCGACAAATGCATCTTTGCTATAAAGAACTGCTTCTTTTAAGCTTAGAGCAATAGCTTTAAAAGTGGGTTCGAAATCAAAAAAATTACAGTTGGCAATATAGGAACTCACATTGTAAAGACAAGTGAGTTCCTTAATACGCTCTTTTAATTTATCTTCTATAGAAATAATGGCGCCCATAAAATGGCTTTAAATCCTTTCATCAATAATTTGCTGTACCACTTCTGGATTGAGCAATGTACTGGTATCCCCTAAATTAGAGATGTCGTTTTCGGCAATTTTACGAAGAATACGACGCATAATTTTACCACTTCTTGTTTTTGGTAAAGCGGTTGTAAATTGAATTTTGTCGAGCTTACCAATTGGGCCAATTCGCTCTGAAATCAATTGGTTAATTTCCTTGCGCAAATTGTCCTGGACCCTACTTTCGCCCGTTTCTTTCAAAGTCACATAACCATAAAGTGCATTTCCTTTAATATCATGAGGAAATCCAACAATAGCACTTTCTGCAACTGCGGGATGCTCGTTGATGGCATCTTCTAATGGTCCTGTTCCTAAATTGTGCCCAGAAACAATGACCACATCGTCTACGCGACCTGTAATTCTGTAATAACCTACTTCATCGCGCAAAGCGCCATCTCCAGTAAAATACATGTTTTCGTAGGTAGAAAAATAAGTTTCTTTATAACGCTGATGATTATTCCAAATGGTACGCGCCATTCCAGGCCATGGAAATTTAATGCACAAACGGCCTTCTACCTGATTATTTTTCAATTCGACACCTTCATCATTGACAATGGCAGGTTGAATTCCTAAAAACGGTAATGTGGCATACGTTGGTTTTGTTGGTGTGACATATGGTAAAGGCGAAATCATGATACCACCGGTTTCTGTTTGCCACCAGGTATCAACAATAGGATTTTTACGTTTTCCTATAATATCATTGTACCAATGCCATGCTTCTTCGTTGATGGGCTCTCCTACCGATCCCAAAACTTTCAGAGAGGATAAATCGACATTTTCAACAAATGAAAGATTTTGTTTGGCCAATGCGCGAATGGCGGTTGGTGCAGTATAAAATTGTGTGATGTTATGTTTTTCGATTGTTTTCCAAAAACGACTGAAATCAGGATATTGCGGAACACCTTCAAACATCACCGTTGTAGCGCCATTTGCCAAAGGTCCGTACACAATATAACTATGTCCGGTAATCCATCCAATATCAGCCGTACACCAATAGATATCATCCTCTTTATATTGAAAAACATTCTTAAAAGTATATGCTGTGTAAACCATATAGCCACCAATAGTATGAACCATTCCTTTTGGCATTCCGGTAGAACCTGATGTATATAGAATAAATAAAGGATCTTCGGCATCCATGATTTCGGCATCAAAATTATCTGAAGCTTCATCCATTAATGGTTGCAACCAGATATCGCGGTTTTCAACCATTGCTACGTCTGCATTGGTACGTTTTACTACCAGTACTTTCTCAACATGATCGCATTCTCTAAGCGCTTCATCTACAATTCCTTTAAGGTCAATACTTTTATCTCCTCTAAAAGACCCATCAGATGTAATGACCATTTTACAATTGCTGTCATTAATTCGCGTTGACAATGCCTTAGACGAAAACCCTGCAAAAACCACGTTATGAATGGCGCCCACACGAGCACATGCCAATAGCGTTATTGCCAATTCGGGAATCATGGGCAAATAGACACAAACCCTATCGCCTTTTTTGATACCTTGATCTTTGAGCACATTAGCCATTTTGCAAACACGTTTATGAAGTTCTCTGTAAGTTATGTGCTGTGCTTCTTCATTGGGGTTATTAGGTTCAAAAATAATCGCTGTTTTATTACCACGATTTAACAAGTGCCTGTCAAGACAGTTTTCCGTAATGTTTAATTTTGCTCCTTCAAACCATTTGATTTCTGGTTTTTTAAAATCCCACGTTAATACTTTATCCCATTTTTTACGCCATAAAAAATGCTCTTCCGCAATTTCAGCCCAAAAATTTTCAGGCTCACGAACTGATTTTCTATAGACTTGAAAGTACTCTTCAAAATTTTTAATACTGTAATGACTCATTTGTATCTGGCTTAGTTTTAAAGTTGTATTTTTTAATTTTTTAAAATTATCAATCTTAAGGCATATCCTTTCAAAAATATCAATAAATTTTTAGTGCAACAATTTTTAAAGTTTACTATTTGTTTTGGGCCTGCATCCGCTTGCCGTAAGCTCTAATTTCCCTAATGACTTTGGGGGCCAATAGAATGGTTGCTGTCATCGTAGGAATTGCCATCAAAGCAAACGTGCCATCAATAAGATTGAGCATCATACTTAAAGGTGTGATAGCTCCAAGAATGATGCTTGCTATATAGAAATAATTATAATAATGCTTGTTGTGCGCTCCAAACAAAAAGGACATGCATTTGGTGCCATAATAGGAATACGTAAATAAGGACGATATACTAAAGGTAGCAATACAAATAAGCAACAAGTAATTGCCATATACCGGAATGGCATCATTAAATGCAGCGGCCGTTAAACTGACACCGTTAACTTCACTGGTTTGCCAAACACCGGTCACCAAAATAGCAAGGGCTGTTAAGGTACATACCACAAGTGTATCAATGGCCGGCCCTAGCATGGCCACTAATCCTTCGCGGACAGGTTCTGTAGTTTTTGTGGCGCCATGGGCCATAGGTGCTGTACCAATACCGGCCTCATTTGAAAAAGCACCTCGTCTGACGCCCAACAAAATCAATCCGCCTAAAGCCCCGCCTAAAAATGAATCGCCTTTAAAATTATCAGCCGAAAACGCATCGGTGAACATTAATGCAAGATATTTTGGAACTTCATCTATATGAACACCTAGAATGATCATTACTAAAACAAAATATAGCAGGACCATCCCGGGTACCAATTTTGATGCTGTTTTACTTATTCTATCCAGACCACCCAAAATAACAACCGCAGTAATTGCCACCAAGACCAATCCTATAATAAAATTAGAAGTACTGGTTTCGGCAACTCCGTTGGGTTCTAATAAAATATAATTAATTGCTTGTTTTAACTGATTG
>NZ_DATJCY010000360.1:0-23531 GCF_035577925.1 Gelidibacter sp.
CCGCCTTGGGTAAAAATATTGGCCGAAAATTTATCACTAAGTTTAAACGCATAACCTATATCGGCTTTAGCTATCGAAAACTGATTAAACTCCTTGTTAAATTTAGACGCATGAAGGTAGAGATGAAAATCACCATTAAAATAAAATCCTTTTTTAGGATAGTATTTATTGTCATAAGTATCTAACTTTAAAGTTCCAAACACACTCAGGTAATCGGTGTTTTCAAAGATGCGCTTTTCACCTGGCACATTGGCAATAACGGTTTCCGATTTAATTTTAAGCCGTTTATGCTCACCGCCCAAACTCAGTGCAAAATCCTTTCGGAACAAGGTTTGGACATAAAATTGATTGGTTTGATCCTGGAGCTCTACATCAATTTTATTTAACCCTGCTATTGATTGCTCAAAATCGTCTAAAAATAAACGGGCATTTACATTTTTGTTAAACTGATTGAATCGTGAACGCACGCCAATACTCCAATAAAAACCTTTATCAATAAAATACTCAAAATTATAACGCACATTATCGCCCAAAATCAAATCGAGGGAAGCAACATCATTATCCAATATTGCTTGTTTTTTGGTAAAGTTGACCAAAGCGGCACTTTTATAAAGATCGTCATAATGCAAACCAAATCTCAAAAAACTGGAGATTGTACTTTCCTCGACGGTGGCAATCAAATTAAAGGTATTTGGCAAATCTGCTTTTTCAAATTTGTAATAAAATGTAGTAAAGTTATTGGTGGCTACAAGATTATTAATTCCTCTATTAAAATCGTTATAACTTACTTTAGTCTGCTCGATAAGTTTCAATTTTCCTAAAATATATGACCGCGTATATCTATTATTTCCATTAATAACGATTTCATTTATAGCAATACTATCTTGCGAAATTTCCTTTAAATCTACTTTTGTTGTACTTTTATTTTTAGGAAGTGCTGCTAAAGCCTTCAATTCTAATGTAGCTGCTTTTTCTCCGTTTTTAATTATTTTTCGGCCCTCATTAAAAGAAACTACGGTATAATCGTTAATATCGGGCTTAATGTAAATATCGGTTTCTTTAGATTTTTTAATCATATCGTTAATAGTCCGATAATTATTGATTTGAAGTAAAATAGAAGGCGCAGAATTTAATTCCTCGCGAGTTGCCAATCCATCTTGGACATCGACACCTATAATAATATCCATTCCTTTTGCCTTAAGTTCATCAATAGGATAATTATTAACAACACCGCCATCAATTAAAATCCGATCATCAATAACTACAGGTTGAAATAAAGATGGAAAAGCACCACTAGCGGTAACGGCCTGGGCTAAATTGCCATGATCAAGAATAACCGCTTTTCCTGTTTCGACATCGGTGGCGACACAAAAAAATGGAATTGGCAATTGCTCAAAATCTGAAATATCGGAAACGTCCAAAGTCAATTTTGACAACAGATTGAAAACATTCTGACCTCGTGAAAGTGCCGATGGCAAATTGATTTTAAATCTTGTAAAAGGCAAAGTCACGCCATACTTTTCGGAATTTTCGCGTTCGTAAAATGTTTTTGCCGATCGCGGTAAATTGTCATTAATGACATCTTCAAAATTAAGCGATTTAAAAATAGAATCGAGTTGCTGACCCGAATAACCGGACGCGTACAACGATCCAATAATGGCACCCATACTTGTGCCGGCAACATAATCAATTTTAATATTAAGACTATCAATTACTTTTAAAACGCCTATATGTGCAAAACCCTTTGCTCCGCCTCCACTCAGCACCAAACCAACTTTAGGGACTTTTTGCTGACTTTGGGAAATACTGTCTTGCGCTGCCATAAAAAATGAGCTGCACAAAAAAAGAAGTGTGATATAAGCTTTAGTCTTCAAATCGTAATATTTTCAACTTCCAAACTTTATTAACACAGATAACGCTTGATAGTATGTTGTATGTTATAATCTTTATTTATCCTTATAAAACTCGAGAATCTTATTGGCCCTTGATGCGCCTACAACCGCTTGTAACTCTTCAAAGCCAGCTTTACTGATGCGCTTTACGGTTTTAAATTGGGTCATCAACTCTACTATAGATTGTTCGCCAATACCCGGTATCAAATCCAACTCCGTAGTTAAAGCACTTTTACTGCGTCGGTTGCGATGGTGCTCAATGCCAAAACGGTGTGCTTCATTACGTAATTGCTGGATGACTTTTAAGGTCTCGCTTTTTTTGTCTAAATATAGTGGAATTGGATCATCTGGATAGAATAATTCTTCCAAACGTTCAGCAATACTGATGATTGCTATTTTTCCTCTCAAATTCAACAATTCCAAACTTTTTAAGGCCGACGACAATTGCCCTTTACCACCATCAATAATAATGAGTTGCGGCAATGATTGCCCCTCATCCAGCAACCGTTTGTAACGTCTGTAAACAACTTCTTCCATCGACGCAAAATCGTCCGGACCTTCAACCGTTTTGATATTAAAATGGCGGTAATCCTTCTTGCTCGGTTTTCCGTTTTTGAATACCACGCATGCCGCCACCGGATTGGTCCCTTGAATGTTGGAATTATCAAAGCACTCAATATGGCGCGGCTCTGTGTTAAGACGTAAATCGATCTTCATTTGTGCCATAATCCTATTGGCATGCCTGTCGGGATCAACAATTTTAACCTGTTTAAAACGTTCCATGCGATAATATTTGGCATTGCGTTCTGACAAATCGAGAATGCGTTTTTTATCACCAAGTTTAGGCACGGTAATCTTTATATCTTCACCCATATCTAAATGGAATGGCACATAAATTTCTTTGGACAACGAATGGAAACGCTGTCTGATTTCGGTAATGGCCAAGGACAATAACTCCTCATCGGTTTCATCCAATTTCTTTTTAATTTCCAAAGTATGACTTCGGATAATCGATCCATAGGACAATTGCAAAAAATTTACGTAACCATAGCCTTCATCAGAAATGATTGAAAACACATCGACATTGCTAATTTTAGGATTAACAATCGTGGATTTGGATTGATAATTTTCAAGAATATCAATTTTTTCCTTGATGCGTTGCGCGTCTTCAAATTCCAAGGCATCAGCATGCGTTTTCATTTGCTCCCTAAACTGCTGTAAAGACGCTTTAAAATTTCCTTTTAAAATATCTCTAATGGCATCTACCTGTAACGCGTAAGACGCTTCAGTTTGCAACCCTTCACAAGGTCCTTTGCAATTTCCCAAATGGTATTCCAAACACACTTTGTACTTTCCTGCCCTAATCTTTTCTGGCGATAAATCCAACGCACAGGTACGCATCGGATAAAGTCCTCTAATCAAATCCAACAGCGTGTGCACCGTTTTCATACTGGTATAAGGGCCAAAATATTCAGAGCCATCTTTGAAGACGCGGCGCGTAGAAAACACTTTGGGGAAAGGTTCGTTTTTTATGCAGATCCATGGATAGGATTTATCATCCTTTAATAAAATATTATAGCGCGGCTGATAGGTTTTTATCAGATTGTTTTCTAACAACAGTGCATCGGTTTCAGTCTCCACAACAATATGTTTTATGGTGACAATTTTTTTGACCAAAACTCTGGTCTTGCCATGGTCATGTTTTTTTGTAAAATAAGAACTGACGCGTTTTTTTAAATCCTTAGCTTTCCCTACATATAAAATCTTACCATCGGCATCAAAATATTGATACACTCCAGGCTGATGCGGCAATGTTTGTAGTTGAATTTCTAATGATGGATGACTCATAATCCAAAGATACTACATCTTCAAAACTTTTCAACAGAAAGCAATTTAAGAGTTACAATAAACCGCATGTTTTTTTATTACCTTGCGAAGCAATTATTAGCTCATAAACATGCCCAAAAAAATTATTGGCAGAATTGATAAGGCCGATTTTCCGATGCTGGATATTTTTGATATTGACATCAAAATAGATACCGGTGCTTATACCTCATCCATTCATTGTCATAAGGTTTCGGTTGACAATGGCGAGCTGGTGTGTTTATTTTACGACAAGGACCATCCGCATTATAACGGCAAGGAATTTAGATTTAAAGACTATACCTTTGCTAAAGTTAAAAGCAGCAATGGCATTGTCGAGAAGCGATATAAAATTAAGACGTATATTATTTTATTTGAGAAAAAATATAATATTTCGCTCACTTTAAGCACCCGGGAAGATATGAGATTCCCCGTTTTGATAGGTCGAAAATTTATATCCAAAAAATTTATTGTTGACGTTACCCAAAAAAACGTTTCATATAACAACAAAAAGAAATAACCCGAATCTAACTGTTTTTCACACATCACATTAACACCTAAATTATAAAACTTTAAAGCAAACCAGCTCAATGAACATTATTATTTTATCCAGAAATCCCAATTTATATTCTACGCGACGATTGGTAGAAGCCGCCAGACAACGCAAGCACCATTGCGAGGTGATAGATCCTTTGAAATGTGATATTATTATTGAAAAAAAGAATCCTGCCATTTTATACAAAGGCCGTATTTTAGAAAACATTGATGCTATAATCCCCCGTATTGGTGCGTCGGTCACCTTTTATGGCACCGCAGTTGTACGACAATTTGAAATGATGAAGGTGTTTTCGGTGGTAGAATCACAGGCTTTGGTAAGATCGCGGGATAAATTGAGAAGTCTTCAGGTACTTTCAAGAGCCGGTTTGGGAATGCCCAAAACCGTATTTTCAAATTATACCAAAGATGCTTCTGAAGTTATTGCATCAGTAGGCGGTGCACCACTGGTCATTAAACTTCTGGAAGGCACTCAAGGCTTAGGGGTTGTTCTGGCAGAAACCAATAATGCGGCAGAATCGGTCATTGAAGCTTTTCACGGCTTGCAAGCGCGGGTCATTATTCAAGAATTTATCAAGGAAGCTAAAGGTGCAGACATCCGTGCGTTTATTGTGGATGGTAATATTGTAGGCGCCATGAAACGCCAAGGTAAAGATGGCGAATTTAGATCGAACCTTCACCGAGGTGGCAGTGCGGAAATCATACAACTTACAGACGATGAGGAAAATGCGGCCTTAAAAGCTGCTAAAGTTTTGGGATTGGGAGTTTGTGGTGTAGACATGTTGCAATCTTCACGTGGCCCGTTAATTCTGGAAGTCAATTCATCACCAGGACTTGAAGGCATTGAAGCTGCTACTAAAAAAGATATTGCCAAAAGTATCATCAGATATATTGAACGTAACGTTTAACGTAGATTATGCCCGCATTCAACAACGATACCATCATCATTTTAGGTGAAGAAATCCCAATGGGAGCGTCAAAAGAAATCAATTTTAATATTGCGAAACTCCATACAGGAACCAATATTGAAATTCCAATAATTATCGAACGGGCAAAAACACCTGGTCCTACTATTTTATTTACGGCTGGGATTCATGGCGATGAAATTAATGGCGTTGACATTGTGAGGCAACTGATTACCCGGAAAATTAACAAACCAAAACGAGGCACAATTATTTGCATGCCGATTTTAAATATTTTCGGATTCTTAAATAGCAACCGGGCATTTCCCGATGGTAGGGATTTGAACCGTATGTTTCCTGGTTCGGCCAATGGATCTCTGGCCAGTAGAGTAGCTCACCGGTTGATGAATGAAATTATACCAGAAGTCGATTTGATCGTCGATTTTCATACCGGTGGTGCCAGCCGATTTAATGCCGCACAGATAAGAATTGTCAAAGACCACCCTGAACTGGACGAACTGGCACGGATTTTTGGCGCACCCTTTGTCCTCTATTCCGATCATATAGCCAAAACGTTTAGAAACGCCTGTTTTCAACTGGGCAAGCCCATTTTACTCTATGAAGGCGGAAAATCCTTTTATGTCGATAATCTAATTTCCAAAATAGGTGTAGAAGGCGTCAAACGTCTTTTGGATCATTATGGTATGTTAAATCCGCGTATCAAAGCATCAACACCAAAACGATCGACCATATTTATTGAGGACAGCACATGGATCCGCGCACGACAATCAGGAATGTTCAAACCTTTAATAAACATAAATACAAAAGTTACTGTCAATACTATTTTGGGTCAAATTACCGATCCGTATGGCAAAGTTTACAATGAAGTAAAATCAACGATTGACGGCTATATCATCAACGTCAATGAAGCTTCATTAGTTTATCAGGGCGATGCCTTATTTCATATTACAAAACAGATTAAAGAGTAAAAACGATCATGACTAAATCAGAATTAAGACGACTCTATAAACAAAAACGAAACGCACTTTCATCAGAAATAATTGAAACCAATAGCTTAGCCATTGCCAACCAATTAGTAAAACTGCCCATTTGGAACCGCTCTTTTTACCATATCTTTTTAAGCATTACAGAACATAAAGAAGTAAACACCGATTATATTCTGAATATCTTATCTGGAAAAGATAAAAACATTGTCATTTCAAAAACCGATTTCAAAAATCTAAAAATGAGCCATTACCTCTTATTGGATACGACCATTATCAAAAAAAATGAATGGAATATTCCCGAACCTGTTGATGGCATAGAAATCAGTTCGGATAAAATGGATGTGGTTTTTGTGCCACTTTTGGCATTCGATCTTAAAGGACATCGCGTTGGTTATGGCAAAGGGTTTTATGATCAATTTCTATCAGAATGTAAACCTGAAACCTTGAAAATTGGTCTTTCGTTTTTTGAAGCAGAAAATGAAATTACCGATGTTTTCACATCAGATATCGCTTTGGACTACTGTGTTACCCCAAATAAAATCTATTCGTTTACATCATAAGGATTTTTCTCAACGTGATCATCCTCCTCGTGAAAAACTTTTTTATTGAAGATAATTAAGATACCAATACCTGAGCTTATGGCCATATCGGCAACATTAAAAACAGGTTCAAAAAAAGTAAAATGCTCGCCGCCATAAAAAGGGATCCACTGTGGCAATAGACCTTGCCAAATGGGGAAATGTAGCATATCTACAACTTTGCCATGAAATAAAGTATCGTAGCCTACTTCTGGCAAAAATGTAGCCACTTGCCCATAACTATCACTAAAAATAACGCCATAAAAAACAGAGTCAATAATATTGCCCAGAGCCCCTGATAAAATTAAAGCAATGGCTATAATCAAAGTTTTTGGACCATTTTTTTTGACCGAGACCACCAACCAGTAGCCAATACCGATAACGGCAAAAATACGAAAAAGAGTGAGTGCCAATTTTGCTTTCCGATCGGAAATACCCGGTATAAAATCACTCAATTTAGTACCCCAAGCCATCCCATCATTTTCAACAAATAAAATTTGAAACCAACTAAAAACCTCAATACGTTGATGTAATGAAAACTGGGTTTTAATATAAAACTTACTAATCTGGTCAATCAGCAAAATCACAATGATTAATAGGGTTGCTTTTTTTAGGGACATAATATTTCCCGAAAAGCGGGAGGTTTTTAAGAAATGTTATTATCTAAATCACTATAAATTGGATGCTGTTGATTCAATTTAAACAAACGTAAAAATAAGATTATTATTCAAAATTGCACTTGTAATCTAAAGGTTGTAAACAAAAAAACATTTCTAAATAGAAATGTTTTTTTGTTTTTAAGATCTTCTAAACTTCTCTTTTACAATTTCGATCAGACTGAATCTTTGATTTTTTTGAAACTCCCATTTTCATGGAAATTTTATTGCTGCATATTTTTTGCTTCAATACTCAATGTAGCGTGCGGCACGAGCTTTAAGCGCTCTTTTCCAATCAGTTTTCCGGTCACTCTACAGATTCCATAAGTTTTGTTTTCAATACGGATCAAAGCATTTTTAAGGTCTCTAATAAATTTTTCCTGACGGATTGCCAGTTGTGAATTCGCTTCCTTACTCATGGTTTCGCTGCCTTCTTCAAAAGCTTTAAAGGTAGGTGACGTATCGTCCGTACCGTTATTAAGATCATTCATATAGGCACTTTTGATAAGGTCCAAATCATGAATAGCTTTTTTAATTTTCTCTTGAATCAGTTCTTTAAACTCGGCTAAGTCCTTGTCTGAATATCGAACGTTTGTGTCTTGGGCCATAATTTTAAAATTTTTTAATAAACAACTTGGTATTTACATCTTCAAAAGCAATTTCTATACCGTCATTTAAATGTTCTAAAATCTTCAACTCTTCGGTTAAGGTTTCGGTTTTTATGTAATCTAAGTTGTTGTTTATTGCGTTAATAATATGTTCTTCTTTTTGGAAGTGTACCACAATCCTATCAGTAAGCTCATAACCCGAATCCTTTCTCAAATTTTGAATGCGGTTTACCAATTCTCTTGCAATTCCTTCGTTTCTAAGTTCATCTGTAATGGTAACGTCCAAAGCTACTGTTAGTGCGCCCGATGTTGCCACGAGCCATCCTTCAATATCTTGAGAGGTAATCTCTACATCTGAAAGTTCCAAAGTAATACTTTTTCCATTAACTTCCATATCAAAAGTACCGTTTTGTTCAATTTCCTTGATATCTTCTGCGGTAAATCCGCCAATGGCCTGAGCCACTGCTTTCATATCCTGGCCAAAACGTGGGCCAAGCACTTTAAAGTTTGGTTTTATTTGTTTTACCAAAATATCAGAAGCATCTTCCAACACCTCTATTTGCTTGACATTCACCTCAGATTTTATCAAATCTGCAACGGCCATGATTTCATCTTTTTGTGATTCGTTAAAAACAGGAATCATGATTTTTTGAAGTGGCTGCCTTACTTTAATCATTTCTTTGGCTCGTAATGACAATACCAATGATGAAATGGTTTGTGCAGCTTCCATCTTGCGCTCTAAATCCTTATCGATAAGGGCGGTATCGGCAACAGGGAAATCTGACAAGTGCACACTTTCAAAAGACTCTTTTTTGGTTACTGAATTCAAGTCCAAATACAGTTTATCCATATAAAAAGGAGCAATTGGCGCGCCCAATTTTGCTATGGCAATCATACAGGTATAAAGTGTTTGATAGGCCGAAATTTTATCTTGCTGATAATCGCCTTTCCAGAAACGTCGTCTGCTTAAACGCACATACCAATTGCTCAAATGATCTTGGGTAAAATCGGATATGGCGCGCGCCGCTTTGGTAGGTTCATAATCGGCATAATATTCATCTACTTTTTGAATTAACGTATGCAATTCGGATAAAATCCAACGGTCAATCTCCGGCCGATCTGCTAATGGCAATTCGGGTTCAGAATAATTGAACTTATCCAAATTGGTATATAATGTAAAAAAAGAATAGGTATTGTAAAGCGTTCCAAAAAATTTGCGTTTGACTTCTTCAATACCATCCAAATCAAATTTTAGATTATCCCACGGATTGGCATTTGATATCATATACCATCGTGTAGCATCGGCTCCATATTCTTTTAAAGTTGCAAACGGATCGACGGCATTGCCTAAACGTTTTGACATTTTATGTCCGTTTTTATCCAAAACCAAACCGTTTGAAACTACGTTTTTATAAGCTACCGAATCAAAAACCATGGTTGCAATAGCGTGTAATGTATAAAACCATCCTCGGGTCTGATCGACACCTTCGGCAATAAAGTCGGCCGGAAAGGCTTGATTTTCATCAACAAAATCGGCGTTTTCAAAAGGATAATGCCATTGTGCATAAGGCATAGCACCAGAATCGAACCAAACATCAATCAAGTCGGTTTCACGCATCATTGGTTTTCCAGAAGGAGAGACTAATACAATAGCATCTACAATGTTTTTATGCAAATCTATTTTGGCATAATTTTCTTCGGAATTGTTTCCCACTTCAAATTCGGCAAAAATATCGGCTGGCATGAAGGACATTTCAACCGATTTTTTCATTTCAGCCTTTAATTCTTCAACCGATCCGATACAGATTTCCTCCTTGCCATCTTCAGTTCTCCAAATTGGCAAAGGAATTCCCCAATAGCGCGAACGCGATAAATTCCAGTCGTTGGCATTGGCCAGCCAGTTTCCAAAACGACCGGTTCCGGTAGATTTTGGTTTCCAATTAATGGTTTCGTTCAGTTCAAACATGCGGTCTTTAACATCCGTCACTTTTATAAACCACGAATCTAACGGGTAATATAAAATAGGTTTGTCGGTACGCCAACAATTAGGATAACTGTGCTTATATTTCTCGACCTTAAAGGCCTTATTTTCATTTTTTAATTTGAGTGCCATACGCTCATCAACACTCAGATATTCTTTAAGATTGGTAATTACCGATTTTAATCCGATTTTCTGTTTTTCAAATTCGGTAACTTTTTCATGATCTTCCAAATACTCAGATTTAACATACTCGCCAGCAAATCCATAAAGATCATCCTTAACTTCTTTTCTAAAACGACCTTGTAAATCTACAAGAGGCACTAAATTTCCGTTCTCGTCTTTCACCAACATTGGTGGCACTTCAGGAACGGCTTGTTTAGCCACCATGGCATCATCCGCACCAAAAGTTGGCGCTGTGTGGACAATTCCCGTACCATCTTCTGTGGTCACGAAATCGCCAGAAATCACTCTAAAGGCGTTTTCAGGATTATCATTTGGAAGTGCGTACGGCAATAACTGCTCATAAGTAATGCCTACCAAATCGGAACCTTTAAATTCCTTAACCACAAAATAGGGTATCTTTTTATCGCCAGAAGTATATTCTAATAATTCTGGTTTAGTTTCAACCCTTTTGAATTTTCCATCAAACTGATTGTTGACCAATGCTTTTGCAAGAATGACATTGAGCGGTTGGAAGGTGTATTGGTTATAGGTTTCAACCAAAACATAATCAATTTTTGGTCCAACGGCCAGTGCGGTATTACTTGGTAAAGTCCAAGGTGTGGTCGTCCATGCTAAAAAATAAATATCGCCTTCATCTCTTAAAAATGCAGGAAGCGATTCGGGTTTCGCCTTAAATTGCGCTACGATGGTGGTATCGGTCACGTCTTGATAAGTACCAGGCTGGTTAAGCTCATGCGAACTCAATCCGGTACCCGCCTTTGGTGAATAAGGCTGAATGGTGTAACCTTTGTACAGCAAGTTTTTGTTGTAAATTTCCTTTAGCAACCACCAAACACTTTCCATATATTTTGGTTCATAGGTAATGTATGGATCGTCCATATCTACCCAATAGCCCATTTTTTCGGTAAGATCATTCCAAGCATCGGTATAACGCATCACCGCTTTTCGGCAAGCGGCATTATAATCTTCCACAGAAATAGTTTTCCCGATATCTTCCTTCGTAATACCAAGTTCTTTTTCCACGCCCAATTCTATTGGCAATCCGTGCGTATCCCAACCGGCTTTTCGTTTTACCTGAAAGCCTTTCATGGTTTTATAACGCGGAAAAATATCCTTGATACTTCGTGCTAAAACGTGGTGTACGCCAGGCAGTCCATTGGCTGAAGGCGGCCCTTCATAAAACACAAATGGCGTATGGCCTTCTCTTGAAGTTACGCTTTTATCAAAAATGTCATTTTCCTTCCAATAATTACCGATTTCTTCAGCAACTTTAGACAAGTCAAGTCCTTTATATTCAGTGAATTTACTGCTCATAATTTCATTAATTCTAATCGAAGTGCGAAATTAATGATTTTTGATAAATTAGAAGACCTAAATTGGGTAAAATGACAAGGTGTACATTTGTCCTTCAAAGAATCTTTCAATACAATCTGGATTATTAGTTAAAAACGTTGGCCTAATTAAACCAACAAACTCACCAGATCCTCAATTTTTGAAATCATCTGGATTTTGATGACCGTATTTTTAAGTGCGATTTTATTGTATTTAGAAACAAAAATGGTTGAAAAACCTAACTTTTCAGCTTCTAGAATACGCTGCTCCACACGTTGCACGGGTCTAATTTCTCCAGAAAGCCCAACTTCGGCCGCAAAACAATAATCTTTAGGAATGGCCACATCTTCATTGGATGATAATACCGAAGCGACCACAGCCAAATCGATAGCCGGATCATCAACAGAAATACCACCGGTAATATTTAAAAACACGTCCTTGGCACCCAATCTAAATCCGGCTCGCTTTTCTAAAACTGCCAACAGCATATTCAAGCGTTTGGCATTAAATCCGGTGGCCGATCGTTGCGGCGTTCCATAAACCGCCGTACTTACCAATGCCTGTACCTCAATCATCAACGGCCGCATCCCTTCTAAAGTTGATGCCACAGCGTTACCAGAAAGCTCTTCGTCTTTTTTGGAAATCAAGATTTCCGACGGATTGGAAACTTCGCGCAATCCTGAGCCTTGCATTTCGTAAATACCCAATTCGTTAGTGGATCCGAAACGGTTTTTATGCGCTCGTAATATCCGAAAAACATGGTTGCGATCGCCTTCAAACTGTAAAACGGTGTCGACCATATGCTCCAATATTTTTGGACCTGCAATATTGCCGTCTTTTGTAATATGACCAATTAGAATAACAGGCGTTGCCGTTTCTTTTGCAAATTTGATGAGCTCCGTAGTGCATTCCTTGATTTGCGAAATACTTCCTGATGACGATTCAATATAATCACTATGAAGTGTTTGAATGGAATCAATGACCACAATATCGGGTTCTAAAGCTTCAATTTGTTTAAAGATATTTTGAGTCTTCGTTTCGGTAAGAATATAGCAATTGGCACTATTGGGATTAATCCGTTCGGCCCGCATTTTAATTTGTTGTTGACTTTCTTCACCAGAAACATACAATGTTTTGTAAGGTAATTTCAATGAAATTTGAAGAAGCAATGTACTTTTTCCAATGCCTGGTTCACCGCCCAATAAAATCAATGATCCTGGAACAATACCACCACCTAGAACACGGTTGAATTCGGCATCTTCAGTATTCATGCGTGCTTCGTGGGAAACGTCAATTTCGTTAATCCTCAAGGGCTGTGAAACTCTTTTAGAATTAGATGTGGATGTTTTCCAAATGGACTTTTCCTCTTTTTGCACCACTTCTTCCACAATGGTATTCCACTCCCTACAAGCCGTACATTGGCCTTGCCATTTAGCATATTGACTGCCACAATTTTGGCAGAAAAAGGTTGTTTTTAATTTAGCCATCCTTCAAAAGTTTGAGCTAAAATAAAGCTATTTATACTAACATTACGGATTATGATTAAAAACAACCATTCCTTTTTTATCAATCCTCAATATCATTTTCTTTATCATCAACAGCATAAATAAGTCCTTCAACTTTTGTGAGAATTAAATCGCGGTTGATATGTGTGGTAGCTTGTAGATCTAGCGCGGTTTCATATAGTTTTTTCGCACGTTTTGTTTTACCTAATTTCTCGGCATGGAGTGCCATATAATAGGTGCCATACGATGAAGTTGGATCTTGTTTGTTGGCCAGTTTTCCAATTTTTTCAAGCGATGCAATATCATTGCGTTCCTCTGCAGCCCTTACAACTTTTTCAAATTCTTCTTCAGAAATAGGTTTATGGATACCAAATAAATCTTCAATTTTCTTATAGCGTTTGCTAATATAAGTATCTAAAGTACCTTCGTAAGTAAGGATGTCTTCCTTATATTCTCTTTCACTTATGGGCTTATACAGTTCAAATATTTTATCTAAAGCTTTTGATAAAGCTCCGGTTACCAGTGTGTAATGCGAATCGCCAGTAAAATCATCAAAATAATATTTTAAGGCTTTATTGTTTAGCTGGGCAAACTTCTGATCCACATCACGAATTCCATTACGAAGTGGTACAATATCGTCTTCGCTGGTAGCCATATAATAAAATACGTCGTCTTTTAGCCATTTCAATCTGTTAGTGACATTATTATCCATTTGCCCAATAAAATCTGGACTTAAATTAATGTAAGCCTTGAATAACGGATCGTCCTTAAGTAAAAAGGAATTCATAAAATTAGCCATAAGATCATGGCCAACAGCCACTTTAAATTTGCTTGTATTGTATTTACGATCGATATAAGGAATTAATTCAGTGCTGATAAACTCATAAAATCGAGCACCAAATTCGATCGGTACGCCAGAAACCTCATCGTGATAACTATCGTAAAAACGATTTTTTTCTTGAACTATGCCCACCACAATGGCTTCTGGCATTTTATCAAAATAGGTTTGAAAAGCAATTTGGCCAACAACAGGTTCAAACAAATAATCACCGTCGAACACCAAAACAACCGGGTATTTTAGATTTGATTCGGCATCATAATTTTTAGGAAGATGAATTTTCAGTTCTCGGACCGAGTTTAGTTTTCGAGATTCGAAAGTCTGATAAATGGTTTGTGCATTTATAGAAATACAGCACAACAAGATGATTAGAAAAAGTATATATTTTTTCATCACAAAAGTAGGTTAAAGGTTTGGGATGGTAAATATATATAATTATAGTTTAACTGTGCAAATTATTCGACGAAATGCGCAATTCTACTAATTTTGCTCTTTTATAGAATAGATTTTATCCAGCAACATCTCCTTATCGATAAAATCGGAAGCTTTTAAAAGCAATCCCGATTGGTAGTTGTGCAAGGCCTTTTTAACATTGTTTTCATTTTCATAATACATGCCCGTATAATAGGCGCTGATCATAGATTCTGGATATTCTTTTCGCGCCAGTTTTGACAGTTCCTTCAAGGCTTCACGGTCGTCATTTTTCATTGCAGCGGCGGCAACAGCCCTAATATCATTTTCAACAACTTTTTTTTCAAATCCGTAGAAAAATTTAATATCGGCATACTTTTTTTGAAGATATTTAAAAGGTCCTTCCGGATAAGTCAACATCTGATCTGTATATTCCTTTTTATTAATGGGTTTATATAACGAAAAAATTTCGTTCAAAGCTTTAGGAATGCCCAATCCCACCAACGAGTAATGATCGGCATCATTAAAATCATCAAATCTATAATGCAATTTAGGGTTGCTCAAATGGTTCAATTGTACGTTATGGGCTACTATTTTTTCTTTCAGTTTATCCAGATCATTGTCAGCAGTTGCTATATAATAAAAAGTATCGGTGTTTAAAGAAGTAAGACGTTCTTGCACTCTAGTGGACATTTCTGGGGCCAAATCTGGGCTTAGCAAAATAAACGCCCTAAAAATTGGATTATCTTTAAACAGATAGTAATTGATAAAATTGGCGCTCAAATCGTGTCCGGCAACAATTCTAAATTTCGACACATTATATTTACTTTCAATATATGGAATGAGTTCCATTCCTATAAACTCAAAAAAAGAAGCACCTTCGTGGGCAGGAAAATAGATTTCTTTATCATAAAAGAGGTCTTTTTCACGACTTCTACTTTGATTAATGCCCACTACCACACATTGTGGCATCTCGCCCCAATACGCCTGATAATCAACATTGCCGGCAAAAGGTTCAAATAAATAATCGCCATCTAGGACAATCACCAATGGGTATTGCGTCTTATCTTCCGGATTATAATTTCGTGGTAACTGGATCTTGATGTCTCTTGACTCTCCTAATTTTGATGATTGGATCGATTGGTAAATGGCTTGGGCATTAGTAGAAACACTCAAAAGAAATACGAAAAGGAATGTAATTTTCTGCATACAATTAGGGGAGTTATTAATTGTGCAAGATAAAAAAATATTCTGTTT
Source organism: Gelidibacter sp. (assembly GCF_035577925.1). Classification (GTDB taxonomy): domain Bacteria; phylum Bacteroidota; class Bacteroidia; order Flavobacteriales; family Flavobacteriaceae; genus Gelidibacter. The sequence continues at coordinate 15,569 of NZ_DATJCY010000360.1, forward strand.
CTTTTATCTTATGCCACAAATGTTAACTATAGGGCTTGTCATTATTAACAGCCTTAGCCTTATTGTTATATAACGGCAAAAACAAGAACGACAAACTTCCTAAAACAATAATCGTTAGGGTTTGGGATGACCAGATGATCCACCCAAAAGCAATGCTCGGATATTCTGGAATTCCAAAAAGTGAAAAAGCAGCACCAATAGCCAGCGGATACACAAAAATACCACCATTGGTGGCCGCAATTGTAAAGCTTCCAGCAATAAATGCTATTAACAATGCGCCAACCGAGACACCATTAATTTCGTCTAAAGCCAATGAGGTTACATAAAACATCATGATATACATGACCCAAATAAATAACGTATGGAAAATAAACGCCCATTTACGTTTCATCCTCACTATGCTTAAAACACCCTCCAATAGACCACGGACAAAATTGCGGACTTTCAAAGCAATTTTAGATTGGCTTTTTTTGATATATAAAAAAATCAAGAAACAAAATACCAAACCAACAACTCCCAAAAGAAGGAGTTTTTTAGGCTGGAATGTATTCTCCAATATGGCGTAAATAAAATCAAACTGGATTAGAAGTGTCAGTGCTACAATACTAAGCAGCACCACCATATCGGCCATTCGTTCGGCAATAATAGTTCCGAATGACTTTTGGAACGGTACATTCTCATAATTGGTCAATACCGCTGCACGCAACACCTCACCCGATCTCGGAATACCAAAGTTTGCCAGATAAGCAATAAAAACGGCCATGGCACCATTTGGAAATCGCATGGAATAACCCAACGGCTCAATGAGGTATTTCCATCGGTAGGCCCTAGATAAATTGCTGAGCAGCCCCATAAACATCCCTAAAACAATCCAGCTGTAGTTTGCCGTTTTAAAATAAGGAATGATTTGATCAATAGGTAATTTTGAAAACGTGTACCAACCAAAAAAAACTGCCAATGCAATTGGCAAGGCAATCCTAAGTGCTTTTTTTGCCTTTGCGCGCAACACTACTTGAGTAAATTGGTCGCCTCATCCGGAAAAACCAAAGCAGGTTTAAAGGTCCTAGCTTCTTCCAATGGCATAAAGGCATACGTAATCAAAATAAGGGTATCGCCCACAGCTACTTTTCTGGCTGCAGCTCCATTAAGTGTTATTTCACCTGAATTTCTTGGACCAGGAATCACATAAGTATCTAAGCGCTCGCCATTGTCATTGTTGACAATTTGCACTTTTTCGCCCTGAATCATGTTGGCGGCATCCATTAAATCCTCATCAATGGTTACACTTCCAATATAATTCAATTCGGCACCCGTGCATTTGACACGGTGTATTTTCGATTTTACAACTTGTATTTGCATATGGCAAAGATAATTAATTAAGTGCTATGTTATCAATAAGTCTAATATCTCCAACAAAAACAGCAATAAAAGCCCTATAGGATTTTAATGATGACTTCTTGGTGACTGTCTCCAAGGTTGCTTCGTCAGCAATAGTAAAGTATTCTAAAACTAATGCGTCGTGATTTTTGAATTCTTTTTCAACCCAAGCAGTTACTTTCTGCGCACTTTCCATGCCAAAACGCTTCTTTGCAGCTTTTAGTGTTTGGTAGATAAAAGGTGCGGCATCTCTACCACTTTGGGTCAATCGTTCATTTCTTGAACTCATGGCCAAACCATCATCTGCTCTAAAAATCTCACATCCCTTAATTTTTACAGGAATATCATATTTTTCAACCAGCTTCTGTATGATTCGCAATTGCTGAAAATCCTTTTCCCCAAAGTAGGCAACATCTGGTTTTACAATTTCAAACAAACGTTTTACTACAGTTCCAACGCCGTCAAAATGACCCTTTCGGAATTTACCTTCCATTTGGTTTTCCAATCCGTCGAAATCAAAATTTTCGGAAATAATGGCACCATCATAGATGTCTTCTGCCGATGGTGCATACACAATAATATCGTCTGAAAGTGTTTCCAATAACTGTAGATCGCTATCTAAGTTCCTTGGGTATTTCTCAAGGTCCGAGGCATTATCAAATTGCGTTGGATTGACAAAGACACTCACTACAACCTTTGAGTTTTCATGCAGTCCTTGCTTAATCAAGGATAAATGTCCTTTGTGCAATGCGCCCATGGTGGGAACGAATCCTAGACTCTTGTTTTTGCTCCTTAAATCGTCAAGGATCGGTCTTAAATCTTTTTTTATATGGCAGATAATCATCTTCTAACAAAAAATTAACAAGGTGCAAACTTAAGATTTTACTAACAATCTGCATAAAATTTCGTAATTTTGCGTGTTTTAATTTTAATTTTTTTAAATACGCGATTTTATGAAAGATAAGAGAATATTGTACGTGTCTTCCGAGGTAGTACCTTATTTGCCTGAAACTGAAATTTCTTCAATGTCATTTGAAGCGCCAAGAATGGTAAATAAACAAGGTGGACAAATACGGATATTCATGCCAAGGTATGGAAACATAAACGAACGTAGACACCAACTGCATGAAGTGATCAGACTTTCGGGCATCAACTTGGTCATCAACGACTTGGACATGCCATTAGTCATTAAGGTTGCTTCAATTCCAAAAGAAAGAATTCAGGTTTATTTTATTGACAACGAAGAATATTTTAAAAGAAAGGCCACATTGACCGATGAAGACGGCAGTCTTTATGCCGACAATGATGAGCGCGCCATCTTTTTTGCAAAAGGAGTTATTGAAACCGTAAAAAAACTCAATTGGGCACCAGATCTTATCCATGTTAATGGCTGGTTGGCATCACTACTGCCAATATATCTTAAAGAATATTACAAAAACGAGCCGTTGTTTACAGATAGTAAAATTGTGACCTCCATATACAATCAAAGTTTTGATGGGACGTTAGATATGAATATGATCAATAAAGTGAAATTTGATAATATTGACGAATCCCATATCAAAGTTTTGGAAAACCCAAATTACAACAATCTCATGAAGGTTGCTATCGATTTTTCGGACGCTTTAATCAAAGGTTCGCATGAACTTCCGGAAGAATTGGAGGCCTATATCAAAGCTTCCAACAAACCTGTTCTAGAGTATTTTTCGCAAGAGGACTTTGCTGAGCCTTATGCCGAATTCTACAATAATGCAATATTAGATTAAAAACCTGCCCAAAACGGTGTTACTTCCTTATAAATCCATCTAAAAACAGTAATGAAAAACAAAAAACACGCCTTCAAAAACCTATTTATTCTTTGTGTACTAACGATAGTAGCCGTTGCATGCGATAAAGATTTCATATCACTTGATTCCGATATTTCAGGAGGAAATAACTTTGGTGTTTCTGACGAGAAATATGAAGTCATAGCTTACAACAAAAAGCTGGGACCGGTGCAGACCAATAATTTACCTTCCAATTTATTAGGCTTTTACAAGGATGAGGTTTACGGCAGCACTACTGCAAATTTAGTAACGCAACTGTCACCAACCACAATGGATCCAACCTTTCCTGAAGAAACAAGAGTAGATTCTGTAGTGGTAACGATCCCTTATTTTAGCACCTCTAAGGGTATTGAAGATGGTAAAACAAAATATAAGTTGGATTCTGTTTTTGGCACCATGCCAATCAGCCTTAAAATTTATGAAAACAATTATTTTTTGAGAAGCTTTGATCCCAACTCAGGATTTGATACACCTCAGAAGTATTATTCAGACCGTTCTACATCGGCTACCAACCAAATTCCTTTAGCTTCATTGCAAGGAACTTTATTAGCGGAAGTCGAAAAATTCTTACCTAGCAATAAAGAAATCAAACTAAAGCACGATAAAGATTCTACACTTCTTGCACCAGCCTTACGATTAAAACTCGACAACGATTTTTGGCATAATAAAATTGTCCTTAAAGGAGGTAGTTCAGAGTTGAGTAACGTAAACAACTTTCAGAATTATTTTAGAGGCATTTACCTTGAAGCCGAAGCAATTAACAATGAAGGCTCTTTGATCCTCCTTAATCTTGCCTCTACCAATGCCAACATTACCATGTACTACAGTTCACCACCTAAGGAAACGGACGGCGAGCGTGTAGAAGGAACTTACCGATTGAATTTCTCAAATAACAAAGTCAATTTTTTTGAAAATGATTTTACAATAGCCATTCCAGAAGGCAATCCAACGTTGGGTGATGAAAGATTATACCTTAAAGGTGGTGAAGGCTCCATGGCTGTAATTGATCTTTTTGGAGGTACAAATATTGACACCAACGGAAGCGCAGCAACTGAATTTGAAATTTTCAAAAATGCATTTGTTGAAACAGATGATAAAGGAAAATTTGTAAAATCTAAAAGATTGATAAACGAGGCTAATTTAGTTTTTTATGTCGATCAAGCTCTCATGAAAGGCCAAGAACCAGATCGAATACTGATTTATGATGCAAAAAACAAAACTGTTTTACTAGATTATCTTTATGACAATACAGATACTACTGATCCTAATAATTTATCAAAAATCAATCATCTCGGAAAATTACAACGTGTAAGTGATGACAAAGATGCAAAAGGTGTTAAATACAAAATAAAGATCACAGAACACATCAAAAACCTTTTGACAAAAGACTCCACCAACGTAAGCTTAGGCTTGGTCGTATCCTTAAATGTCAATGAAGAACTTAATAACGAAGGTTCTCCACGATCACAAAATTCAATTCTATCCCCTGAAAACGCTTCAGTTAGCACACTGCCTGTAAGCAGTATATTATCCCCAAAAGGAACAATTTTGTATGGCAACAATACAAATGATCCAAATAAAAAATTATATTTAGAGATATTTTATACTGAACCAAACAACTAAAAAATTATGTGTGGAATTGTTGGATACATAGGCCATAGAGAGGCCTATCCCATTATTTTAAAAGGACTGCAACGTTTAGAGTATCGTGGCTATGACAGTGCCGGAATTGCTTTATATGATGGCAAAGACCTTAATATGTGCAAAACCAAAGGCAAGGTTGCCGATTTGCAAGAGCGCTTAGAAAAAGAAATATCAACCCGTGGCAAACTTGGCATAGGACATACACGCTGGGCTACCCATGGGGTTCCCAACGATGTTAATTCACACCCGCATTATTCCAATTCTGGAAATTTGGCCATCATTCACAATGGTATTATTGAAAACTACGACGCTCTAAAAAAAGAATTAATTACACGTGGTTATACTTTCCAATCGGATACAGATACCGAAGTGCTAGTGAATTTGATTGAAGATGTCATGATCAATGAAAATCTTAAACTAGGACAAGCGGTTCAAATAGCACTAAATCAAGTTTTTGGAGCTTATGCCATTGCCGTTTTTGACAAAACAAAACCCAATGAAATTATTGTAGCCAAACTTGGCAGCCCATTAGCTATTGGTATTGGTGATAATGAATTTTTTATCGCAAGTGATGCTTCTCCATTTATAGAATATACAGACAACGCCATTTATCTTGAAGATGAAGAAATGGCCATCATTCGATTGGATAAGGACATCAAAATCAGAAAAATAAAAGATGATTCGTTAGTAAACCCTTATATCCAAAAACTTCAGCTCAATTTAGAGCAAATTGAAAAAGGCGGTTATGACCATTTTATGCTCAAAGAAATCTACGAGCAACCATTGGCCATCAAGGACACTTATAGAGGCCGTTTGTTAGTTAATGAAGGTATTATAAAAATGGCCGGCGTTGAAGATAATATGAAACGTTTTCTCAATGCCGATCGTATTATTATTGTTGCTTGTGGAACGTCTTGGCACGCAGGATTGGTTGCTGAATATATTTTTGAAGATTTGGCAAGAATTCCAGTTGAAGTAGAATATGCCTCAGAATTTAGATATAGAAACCCAATCATTACAGAAAAAGACGTAGTTATTTCGATTTCCCAGTCTGGCGAAACAGCAGATACATTAGCGGCTATCAAATTGGCCAAATCAAAAGGTGCTTTTGTATTTGGAGTCTGTAACGTTGTAGGATCTTCAATTGCAAGAGAAACTGATGCTGGTGCCTACACACATGCCGGCCCAGAAATTGGCGTTGCATCCACAAAAGCATTTACCACTCAAATTACGGTATTGACTTTAATAGCTTTACGTTTGGCAAGAGCTAAAGGTACTATTTCCAGTTCAGATTACCGACGTCAGCTTCAAGAAATGGAGTTAATTCCAGACAAAGTAAAAGAAGCCCTAAAAGCCGATCAACATATCCAAAAAATAGCACAAACGTATAAAGACTCACCAAACATGCTTTATTTGGGCAGAGGCTATAACTTCCCGGTAGCACTGGAAGGCGCACTTAAACTAAAAGAAATTTCATATATTCATGCCGAAGGCTATCCAGCTGCTGAGATGAAACATGGGCCAATCGCGTTGATCGATGAAAATATGCCAGTTATAATTGTAGCGACCAAAAAAGGGCATTATGATAAAATTGTAAGCAATATTCAAGAAATTAAAGCGCGTAAAGGAAAGATTATTGGTATTGTAACCGAAGGCGACAAACACGTCAGGGAACTTGCAGATTATGTAATTGAAGTTCCCGAAACCTTAGAAAATCTATCCCCATTATTAACCACCATTCCTTTGCAATTATTGTCTTATCATATTGCAGTCATGTTAGGCAAAAATGTAGATCAACCACGAAACCTGGCAAAATCTGTAACGGTAGAATAATCAGCTAAATAAACAACACTAAAACAATGTTGCTTAAACAAGGCTAAAAACTATAACTTCATAGTTTTTAGCCTTTCCTTTTTAATATAAACTATAGATCTGAACTTGTTTTTGAGGAAATAATATTATGCATGCATAATTTTTAAAGAAAAAAATAAAAAATTATGATTTTATTATATATATTGGTAATCAAAATCAACTAATTCCCGAAAATGAAAACAATTCTTAAGATTATAATGCTACTAAGTGTTGCCATATCTTATGCGCAAACCACAATCAACGGACAAATAACAGATGCCACTGGTCAGCCGTTGCCAGGAGCCAATATTATTATTGTAGGCACATCAACTGGTACCATATCAGACTTTGATGGAAACTATACTTTGAAGACTTCCCAAGCACCACCATTTGCTATTCAAGTAAGTAGCGTTGGCTTTGAATCAGTCACAAAACAAGTCACACAGGCTAATCAAACCATCGATTTTAAATTAAACGAAGGCACTTCGTTGGATGAAGTCGTAATTTCTGCCTCCAGAACACCGGAACGTGTTTTTGAATCGCCAGTAACTGTGGAAAGATTTGGTCTTAAAGAAATTAAAAATACTGCCTCTGCCGGATTTTATGACGGATTGGAAAATTTGAAAGGCGTTGACATCAACACCAACAGTTTGACTTTCAAATCCATTAACACAAGAGGTTTCGCCACCTTTGCCAATACCCGTTTTATGCAATTGGTAGATGGTATGGATAATTCCACTCCAGCTTTAAACTTTCCTATAGGCAACTTGGTTGGAATGAACGAAACCGATGTTCAGAGCGTTGAAGTTCTTCCTGGAGCAGCATCTGCATTATACGGAGCAAATGCTTTTAACGGAATTCTTTTTATGCAAAGTAAAAGCCCTTTCGACTTTCAGGGTATTAGTGGCTACCACAAACAAGGCATCACTTCACAAAATGCCGGTGGAGACAATACGTACAGAGATTCTGGTATAAGAATGGCCTATAAGTTCAGCGATTATTTTGCTGCCAAAGTCAACTTTGGATGGTTAAAAGGAACAGATTGGGTAGCTGATAACTATCAAGGAAAACCAGGATCAGGTGATACCAGAGCCAGTGTAGGCTACGATGGCTATAACGTTTATGGTGATGAAGTTTCTACAAACATTAGAGCAGCTTCTGGTGGATTAGGAATTATTCCTGATGTTGTCGTGAGCCGAACAGGCTATTTGGAACGCGAGCTGACCGATTATAATGCCGAAAGCATCAAGGCCGATTGGGGACTTTAT
>NZ_DATJCY010000361.1:0-5121 GCF_035577925.1 Gelidibacter sp.
ACCTACTTCTCTTGCGGATCTACCTGATTTTACTAATTCTACCATTAGAACTTTAAAATCGTTTTCATAACTTTTTGCCATTTGCCAAATTTAATCATTTAGGGCTGTATTAATCTGTCACAACAAATATAGACACTCCATTGAGCCTGCTGGAAAAGAATTCAATCCTGTATTATAGCCCAAGTGCAACAAACTCAATGGACGAGTTATAGGCTGAGACGGGTTATGACTAATTGCAACTCTTGTTCTGTTCGAGGTAATATTTCCTGGGTTATACACCCCGAAACCTCCTGTTGCCAGATGAGTGGGCGTTCCTACCGACATAATACGCATACGTTCGAGTGTAGTACCACTTGTTAAGTTGATACTGTTCGTATTTGCACTCGTAGAAAACAACAATGCCCGTGCTTCCTGATTATACAGGGCAGCCGTTCCGTTTGCGTTTGCATTTGCGTTTCCGACAATACCTATACGCAAACCATCCGAAGCAGTTTCTCCCGTTCCCGAACCGTTTGCTGTATTTCTATTGGTAAACTGTTGCCATACCGAACGCAAATCACTCAAACTATAATGCCCAAGAGAAGCAGGTCGTACATATAAGTTTGATGGAGTACCTGTTGGGTTTGTTCCGAAAGTATTCCCTAAACCGAAATTACCTGTACTTGTAAAGCGGGCAACATGCAACCCATCGTAATCATTGACTGATTGCAAATTAGAGGATATTGCTGTTGTTCCACCTCCACTAGCTAAAAATCGAAACACCATATCGTCTGGTCCAGGATGTGAAGCTCCTTGGTTGTCTGACCATGCAATAGTGGTTTCAGTGATATCTGTTCCTGTTCCTACTTGGCGCAACCCGATATAACTCAAATCATTATTCCCGGTAAAGGTAATACCCGTTTTCATCCATGAGCGATAACCACCCTCCTGCAGAGTTGTGCCCTCACCGTTTAAATGCAATAGGGAATAAGCTCCCCGATTGGGATTATACAATGTTCCAGTATTCTGCCATCCGAGCAATAAATTCCCATTGCGATTCCCATTATAACCATCAATAGCGTAACTCAAATTTCCATTGAGTTTCATACGGTTGGTGTTATTGGTTCTTGTTAATATTTGCACATTATTAATTGAACCAAACCAGTTAGAAGTATTAATGTTATTTCCATTAGTATTCCAACTTTGAGCATTTAACGCATTCGTTACCAAAAAGCCTATCGACATTAAGAGACTAAGCTTAATTTTTCTTTTTAAAATATTCATGATTGATAAATTTTGATTTATCTTATCAAATGAATAAAACCATTTTTGCTAAAATTGCCTTTTTCGAGTTTATAAAAATATACTCCATCTACGCACTTTTCGCCTTTAATTGTCCCATCCCAAAATTCTGTACTTGGTTTGTTTGTTTGGAATACAACATTACCCCAACGGTTTAAAATCATAAAATTAAAACCCTTAGGAATTTCACCAATCATCAATCTATCATTCACTCCATCGTCATTTGGTGTGAAAACATTAGGAATAGAATACTCATTTATCTCTTCAACAAATACATCATCAATCAGATAATATGGTTCTGAATAGAATGTGCTGTTATTTACCTCTATACAAGATAAATCAGAATTATTAAAGAAAAATCCTATTGTTAAATATTTATACTCTTCATTAGGAATAATTGTATCTACTAAATGAATCCATTTAGTAGTATCCTTAATTATATTTGAGAATACGATTTGAGGATTCGAGTTAATAACTCCATTGTTGTTCAAAGTGACAGGATATTGACTCAATAAAATCCCTATTTTATTACATGCAATCTTTGAGATTTTAGCGAGAGAAATGGAAAATCCAATTTTATAGGATGTGTTTTTAATCAGAGATTTTTTTAATTTAACTTGAATATATTCTCTATATTCAACTCCTGTCATATCATCACAAAGGATTCCCACATATGCTGATCCATGAGCGGCCTCCATATACCCCCATGAGTTTTGAGGTACTCCTGCATCTGTATTATTACATACATTCAAATAATTAGGAGAGCCAAGCGTTGGAGAATACCAATCTTTAACAGTAAAATCATCCATTCCTAAAGGACAATCCTCATACTCCTCAAAACTTCCATTCGGCACTAGATTTTCGCTTTCAGAAACAGTTTGAGCAAACAACGGCAAAGACAACCAACAAAAGACAATATAAAAAACGGTTTTATTCAATTGAATAAGATTTTGTTTTTTTAGTTCTTTTTATTAACCTCTTTTCGCTTTGGATAGAACTAGTTAACTCCAATGGAGGGCATACGTGTCTATTGTACTCTTTCTTAAAAGACAAAGACAGGGTATGTTTTTCATCTCTTTCATAATATACTCCTTCGCAATAAATTCCTATTGTTTTGGTATTTAAAAAACTTTCTTAAATTTCATAAATGGGAGTAGTTTTTCCCCTGTGGTTTTAGTTTTTTCTTATAAAATTACCGTAAATGTAAACTTATGCCGTACAATAAATTTTTTAAATTATACTTCAAACCTACAACTTTTAATCGAGATAAAAAAAATATTTTAATCCATCTCACATTTTATCCTGTCAATACACTTGTAAGCAATCACTTATCATCTATGATTACCGAAACCTATAACATGTGGTTCAAAGAAATGGCAGATAAACGCTTCGTTTCAAAGATTTTTATTTAAATTTGAGTTGTCGCTTCGAGATTTGGGTTTACTCTAAAAAGTGCCACTTCTTTGAGCCACTTCCCGTTAGTAACCATAGAAAAGCAGAAATGAAAAAATACACAATCATAATTTTAGTTTTATTGACTGTCACAATTTCATGTTCAGAACAAAAAAAGAAATCGGACATTAGCAAGATTCTGGAAAAAATTGAGAATGGAAATGGTTATGAATCAGATATTAATGATTTGTTAGAATCAATGTCTGATGAAGAAGGATCGTATGAAGTAAGTTTTCCTAAGGCAAAATTCAAAATCAAATTTCCTGTAACCAACGTTAAAGAATCAAGTATAAGACAATTAATAGATAATGAGGAGGTGGAAATTTTTCATTACACTGCTAATATGCAGGGCAAAGACCATATCAACCTAGGCTATCAACTTGACTATGTCTTTTTACCAGAAGTTAAACTTAAAGAAGAAATAGACGACTTGTTCAATGAACAAAGGGATTACATTCTTTCGGCTACAAATTCAGAATTAGAATTCGAAAATATTATTGAGAAAAACGACGCACCTGGTCGACATTTATATCTTACGATAGATGAATCCGAAATAAAAACAAACCATAAAATGTATTTTAAAAATGGTATTTTTTACAAATGTGATGTTGAAAAAAAATGGAAGCCCTTTTACTGCTCCCACTGAAATTTCCTCAACAGATAAAAACGTAATTAAACAGATTTATAACTAAAACTTAAATTATGAAAAACATATTGTTATATTTATCCTTATTCTTATTACTTGGCATAAGTAGTTGTACTAAAGAGTATATAAACCACTACTCTTTTATAATTAAGAATTCGACAGAAGATACCATTACAATAAAATTCTTAGAAGTATTAGATTATGGTAATGATATAGATAATAAGCAAGAAGTTACTATATTTCCTTCTGAAGAAAAAAATATCAGAAATTTCATGTTTTACTCAAGAGAATCCAATGATTTAATAAAAACAAACTTTAATACGATGTTTCCAGAATTAAAATTTAACACTTTTATCAATGGAGTTAAATTAGAAAAAGATTTATGGTTACCTGATAATTGGACTTATTATAAAAAATCAAAAAAGTGGGAAGCAGAATACAAAATGATTATCACGGACGATATAATTGGAGAGTAGTGCTTAATATCAGTTAATATAGCAAGGCAAAAATATGCCTTGCTATTTTTCTTGTTATATTAGACAAGTCCAATTACAAGAAAACCGTTTTTGATGATGTCTTTAAAACTAAAATAATAAAATGCTCATAACATCAAATAAGCACCAGCCACAATTATTACTTCGTTTTAACACTTTATAAAAGGATAAAATTTGTATCTTCGTTTAACACTTAACGCAAGTAAGTGCCCAATGCCTATTTGCGATCCGTTAGCGGTCATTGTAGAACGACACACGAACAAAAAAAATGAAAAATATCTTAAAGTTTATTTTACTAACTTCTCTTATCTCTTGTCAAAGCAAACAAGAAAGCAATAACGCAACAGGTCTTGTAATACAAAAAACATCAGAACAAATCCAAACAGTAAAACAAGACAGTTTGTTTATACTTGATATAAAACTAAATGAAAATTTCGTAAGAATAACAGTCCCTAAAAATTCGGACTTTGAATTTCCTGACAGTTCAGCCAAAACAGAACCATATAAATTTGGAGACTTCAATGCAGATAAAAAAGAAGACATTTTAGTTTATTTGGGTGCTTGTGGGACAGGTGGTTGTATGTATGGTTTATTTTTAAATCAATATGACAACCACTACAAATTGGCTTTTATGGACTATTTAAAAAATGCTGAATTTAAAATAGAAAAAAACGGTTTGTGGACAATCGAATCATCTGAAGAAATTGAACCTTACAACCCTACTAAACTTCAAATAACGACTTTTAAATTTGACATAAACAAATATCAATACAAATTAGACACAACTTATATTTATACAGACAATGAAGTTGAAAAGTGATAAACGAATATAAACAACGACCCGCTAACATCGGTTTGGCAATATGGCGGCTGAAGTGCTTCTATGAAACATTTGTGCAAGGTTCAAGTGCAGTAATTCTATTGAACTTTTGTGCTAAAATGCCGCCATATCGCAAAGCCGTAAACCGTTAGGTGCAAGTGTAACAGACAGACCGTAGCAAAAATGGAAGACAATAAACAAGACATAAGCAAAATTATCACGCAGGACAAAGTCCTATTCTTTGATATGGATGGAACATTGGTTGACACGGACTATGCAAACTATCTATCGTTTAAAATGGCTATTCAGTCTGTAATAAACCCTATACAATTTCTTCCATTCAATCCAAATGAAAGGTTTAACCGGACAATTTTACAAAGAGAATTTCCAAATCTTAACGACAACGAGTATCAAGAAATAATACGACT
>NZ_DATJCY010000362.1:0-19850 GCF_035577925.1 Gelidibacter sp.
AAGAAAAAAGAAAAACACCAACACCAAATTATAGAGCTGCAGCCAAATATTCACCAACTAATTTAGCAAAACTGGTACATTCTACTTCTGTAAATCCACAATGGTTAAAAAATGGTAATCGCTTTTGGTACCAATACAAAACCACTGAAGGCTCTAAATATTATATCGTCGATGCCGATAAAAACAGCAAAAAAGAACTTTTTGATAACGAAAAAATGGCAAAGTGGTTAACAGAAATCACAAAAGATCCTTACGATGCCCAGCATTTGCCAAAGTTTGATTTTAAGTTTGTAAAAAACGAAACCGCTATTCGTTTTTATGTGACTTCTACCGAGCAAGTTGACGATGAAACTAAAGATGACGGTTCAGATAAAGTCGATACAAAAGAAACCGACTCTAAAATAACAGATTCCACAAAAACTGACAAAAAGAAAAAGCCGAAAGCAAAAAAAGTAAATAAAGTTTATCATTTTGAATATGTTCTTGGAAGTAATGGTCTAACCGTTATTGACAACAAAAAGAAGGATAAAGAAGAGTGGAAAAAATGGGCCAATATTGCACCGGACAGCTCTGTAGTATTGTTTTCTAAGCATTACAATTTATATTGGATGGATAAAGAAAACTTCCTAAAAGCTGTAAAAAACGAAAAAGATACCACGATTGTAGAGCACCAATGGACTAAAGACGGTGAGCTTTATTACTCGTACGGAGGTCCATCGGGAAGAGGCGAAACCAACGAATCCATGTTAAAAGATAAAGACAAACGCAAATCTATTTACGGCATTTGGTCGCACGATTCAAAAAAGTTTGTTTTCCAAAGATCTGATTCAAGACAGCTTAAAGAGCTTTGGGTTATCAATTCAACTTCAGAGAAACGACCAACTCTAGAAACCTATAAATATCACATGCCGGGCGAAGATGAATTTGCCAAAACAAAAATATATGTGTTTGATATGCCTTCAAAAAGCAATATTGAAGTCCAACTTGATACTGTAAAACAACAAAGTGTACAAATTTATCGTGAACCTATAAAAAAGTCAAATGCCAGAGATGAATTTAAACCTGCGTTACTACTTTCCAAAAAAGGTAAAATCTATTATAATACGATCAGTAGAGATCGTAAAAAATTTGATATCTGTGTAGCCGACATCAATACTGGAGAAACTAAAGTACTAATTGAAGAACGTTTCAATACTTATATTGAATCGCGTCCTTTAGTTTTACTTAATAACGAATCCGAAATGTTGCATTGGGCAGAGCGTTCGGGTTGGGCACATTATTATTTGTATGACACCCAAGGGAACTTAAAAAATCAAATCACTTCAGGATCGTACCACGTTAATGAAGCTATAGGTGTAGATGAAAAAAGCAGAACACTTTATTTCACGGCAAACGGCGTTACTAAAAATCAAGATCCTTACTACGAGCATCTTTACAAAATAGGTTTGAATGGTTCTGGATTAAAAAATTTAAATCCTGGCGATTATAATACAAACACAAGTATGGCCGATTCTAATGGCTTTTTTGTAAGCAATTATTCGAGAGTTAATACGGTTCCAAAATCGGAATTAAGATCGAGTTCAGGAAATCTTGTCATGGCATTAGAAGAAGCTGATTTATCGCAATTAATGGCAACTGGCTATAAATTCCCAGAACCTTTTAAAATGAAAGCGGATGATGGCATTACAGATATTTATGGTGTGATGTATAAACCATTCGATTTTGACGAAACGAAGTCTTATCCTTTATTACAATACGTTTATCCAGGCCCACAAACGGAAGCGGTCAACAAATCATTCTCTATCAGCATGGATCGCCTTGATAGATTGGCTCAAGTTGGATTTATTGTAGTAACAATGGGTAACAGAGGTGGACATCCAGACCGTTCTAAATGGTATCATAACTATGGCTATGGGAATCTCAGAGATTATGGATTGGCAGATAAAAAGCACGTTGCAGAGCAACTTGCAGATCAGCACGCTTATATTGATATTGATAAAGTGGGGATTTTTGGACATTCCGGTGGAGGATTTATGTCCACAGCAGCCATGTTGGTTTATCCAGATTTCTTTAAAGCTGCCGTTTCTTCAGCCGGAAACCATGATAATAATATTTATAACAGTTGGTGGAGTGAAACGCATCATGGTGTCCAAGAAGAAATGGATAATGACGGTAATATAAAATATAAGTTCCTAATTGATAGCAATCAATCTTTAGCTAAAAACCTAAAAGGAAATTTAATGTTGATTACGGGCGATGTAGATAATAATGTGCATCCAGGTGGAACCATAAGAATGGCGGATGCTTTGATCAAGGCCAACAAGCGTTTTGATTTTATGTTATTGCCAGGACAGCGCCATGGTTTTGGAAACATGACCGAGTATTCATTTTGGCTAGGAGCCGATCACTTTAGCAAACACTTCCTTGGCAAGGAAATTACAGATGTGGATATGATTGAGATCAATAGAGATCAGCCAAAATCTAAATAAAAAAGGCTAAGAAACAATTAGAAAACCACGTTAATAAGCGTGGTTTTTCTTTTTGAATTAATTTTTACACTTCAAAGCTAATGCAGATTGTTATTACTTCGGTTTAAAAATATTTTCTAATCTGAACCTACTTTATAACTCCACTAAAAAAGCACTTATATTATCTTTTAGCAAATACCTAATTGGTCTTACTCTTATACTTAAGGCTGAGGGCCACTAATAAGCCTTTTCTTCGCCTTTTATAGCATTCATAAAGGTTTTTATAATAATCTTGATGTCCAATAATAACGACCAGTTTTCGATATAAAATATATCGTATTTAACACGTCCTATAATATCCTTATCCGTCTCTATTTCACCTCGAAATCCACTTATTTGCGCTAATCCTGTAATGCCAGGCTTCACAAAATGCCGAACCATAAATTTATCAATGCGCTTTGCATACATGTTGGTGTGGCTTACCATGTGAGGTCGGGGGCCAACGACTGACATATCGCCAAAAAGTACATTAAAAAACTGTGGTAATTCATCAATACTAGTTTTTCTCAGCCATTTGCCAGTTTTCGTAATCCGCAGATCGCCTTTGGTCGCTTGATTAAGATGCGCCTCTTTATTGGGCATCATGGATCTAAACTTATAACAAGCAAATACTTTATTATTAAAACCATTTCTGGATTGCTTGAAAAATACAGGGCCTTTGGATTCTAGGGTAATCAGAATGGCCAAAATTGGCGTTAACCAGGAAAGAACAAAGATTATAATAAAAGATGCAAATAATATATCAAATAAGCGTTTTAAAAACTTATTGATTGGCTCTTTTAAAGGAATGGTTCTTATAGATAATATGGGTGTATATTCATAATACTCATACCTCAACCTTTTAGAAAAAATATCCTTGTTATCGGGAATAAACTTGAGTTCACGCAAATTATTATCTGCAAAATCAACCAATTGATTAATTTGCTTATTAGATAATTCTGAAACCGCAAAATAGATTTCATCAATATTATTGTTTAATACATAATCAAAGCATTTCTGTAATGAAAAGTCAGGATCTGAAACACTAAATTGTGCCATAAAACGATATCCAAAATCCGATCGGGTTTTGAATGTTTTTATTAATTGCCGGGTTTTATAATTTTTCCCAATGACAATGACTTGGCTAATGTTGCCACTTAAAATTGAACGGTATTTTTTTAATAAGTAAAAGGTGAAAAATTTAAAGACCAAAATTAAAAATGATACGGTCAGAAAATAGATTCCTAGAGCGAACCTACTGATATCAGGTTGTTTAAAAACACCTATAAACGCATAAAGCACAAAAGCAAACAGAATGATTTGCTTAAATAAGACCGGTAAAATTTGAATGATCTTGCTCTGTCTTTGAACTTCATAGAATCCAGTTCTAAGAGATAAAATCACCCATAAACAAGAAATATATACCCCAAAAATAAAAGTATTTGTAATGTTCGTTGGAAAAAATGCAACGGTCACATTAAGCAACACCAAATCCACCATTAAGAATAATGGCTTGATAAAACCTGCATATCGCCCACGCCTGTAGTCCAATTTATTTTTTTATATGATTCGTAAAATCCTTGTGTTCACTTTTATACAACTCTTCTTCGGTCAGGTTTTTAAAATACTCATAGGTTATTCGCATCCCTTCTGCCCTATTTACTTTGGGCTCCCAATCCAATAATTTTTTCGCCAAGCTAATATCTGGCTGCCGTTGCATGGGATCGTCAATTGGCAGATCTTTATAAATTACTTTTTGCTGGGTATTGGTCAATTTTATGATTTCCTCCGCAAAATCCTTGATTGAAATTTCATGTGGATTACCAATATTAACAGGGTAAGGATAATCACTAAACAGCAGTCTATAAATTCCTTCAACCTGATCATCTACATAACAAAAAGAACGCGTTTGGGAACCATCACCAAAAATGGTCAAATCTTCACCTCGCAAGGCTTGCCCCATAAATGCCGGAATAACGCGGCCGTCATTAAGTCGCATACGTGGACCATAAGTATTAAAAATCCTGACAATGCGCGTTTCTAGACCATGAAATCTGTGGTACGCCATGGTTATCGATTCTTGAAAGCGTTTGGCTTCATCATAAACACCCCTAGGGCCAATGGTATTGACATTGCCATAGTAATCTTCTGATTGTGGATGTACCAACGGATCTCCATAAACTTCAGAAGTGGATGCAATTAGTAATCTGGCCCTTTTTGCTTTTGTCAAACCCAGTAAGTTATGCGTGCCTAAGGAACCAACTTTCAACGTCTGAATCGGAATTTTTAAATAATCTATCGGGCTTGCTGGCGACGCAAAATGTAGGATATAATGCAGATCTTCATCAATGGAAATATGCTCCGTCACATCATGTTCTACAAACTTAAACTGTGGATTACCTTTTAGATGCTCGATATTTTTAGGATCACCGGTAATAAAATTATCCATCCCGATAACGTCAAAGCCTTCGTTTATAAAACGGTCGCATAAGTGTGATCCTAGGAATCCTGCAGCTCCGGTGATGAGTATGGTTTTGGGCATTTGCATTGAGTTTGGGTTCTTATTGAAATGGCTCCTTTTTTGACCAATTCAAAATTATCTTACTGTAAATTAGAATAGTGGTTATGAGGTTTCAAAGATAATGTGTTGTTTTCAATTTTGGCCAAACAAGTTCGCAATTATATCCTTTAATATAATTTAGTACATGTATACAAATGGCGCATTAGGTTTGGAGAATTAGGATTTGGAAAACTTTTCCTTTAGCACAAGGAATATAAATTTTGTATTACCTACAAGATATCTTTTCCACATACGTTTAGGCTCTTGAGCAAACCTATAAAACCATTCTAAGCCAGAATTTTGCATCCATAAAGGTGCTCGTTTTACTTTGCCCGAAACGACATCAAAGCTTCCACCAACCCCCATTATAAAGTTGACGTTTTTAAGCAAGTGCTTGTTTTCATAGAGAAAATTTTCTTTGGTTGGAGAACTAATTGCAACGAACAAAATATTGGCACCACTTTCAGCTATCTTTTTAGCAATATCACCTTCTTCTTCCTTTTTGAAATAGCCATTTCTATAACCTGCTATAATATCGGACGAATATTGATTTGAATATTTTTCGACTACCGTTTTAACGATTTCCTCTTTCGCTCCAAAAAAAAATATCTTGTACCTATTTTGATGGGCTATCTCCACCAAATTAACCATAAGGTCAATACCTGCAACGCGCTCCTTTAAAGGTTTTCCCAAAAATCTTGAAGCCCAAAC
Source organism: Gelidibacter sp. (assembly GCF_035577925.1). Taxonomy (GTDB): domain Bacteria; phylum Bacteroidota; class Bacteroidia; order Flavobacteriales; family Flavobacteriaceae; genus Gelidibacter. Next base: position 5,779 of record NZ_DATJCY010000362.1, read on the forward strand.
AACAGCTTGCCCATCAGCATTTATTAAATCGCTTTCATTAACACTTTGACGCAGTTGCAAATCAGATTGCATAGCAACGATCTTTCCTGCATTGACAACGACATGATGTATTTGCTCTTCCTTAGAAATTGTATGGACTACAATCTGCAAAGTTTCTTGCATTGTCAAATTATGAATGGAGGTGTTTAGGATGTTTATCTTGTTCATAGTACGTTAAATTTAATCGAATAAGGAGCAAAAAATAAAAAAACAGAATTATTACCGTCGAATTATTAAAAAATTGGCCAGAAAAAAAGGCTACTAACAAAACTGAACAAATAATGAATAAGCCGGAAATTGCTGTTTTTTTAAAAAACGGAATTATAAGATGTTTTATTAAAATGTAAAGGAATAAAAGAAAGCCAATAGATCCAAAAAAATAGAATAGATCAAAAAAAGACATCTCAAAATATCTTATTTCTATTAATCGTCCTCCTATTAAATAATTTACCCAATTCCATTGAGATCTATAATAATTTATGCCGTCTATCAACATCTCACTTCTATAGGACGTAAGGCTATACATCAATCCTTTTTCTTGATATAACCTATAAAATAACCCCGTAACAAAATCGGTCATTTTCAATATTTTTTCTCTAAATACTACCATCAAAAACACAATGGTAATAAATACAAACCAAAAAGATTTCAATTTATATCTCTTTTGAGAAATAATATCAAAAAATAATAGTAATAATAAAAACAGATAAATACTTTTTGTTCCGGTTAATAAAGAACATAATAAGACAAGAGTGAAAAAAAAATTCTTCTTTTTAAGAATCACCGCATCATAATACAAATAGTTTAGTGATATTATAAAAAAATAAGAGGTGGTGATTGACTTGGACAAAATTCCTTTATATCCCCATCTTGAACCATCATATGATTCTAAAACCTCTAAATTGAAAATAAAACCTATGAGCACACTAATGCACACTATCGTTATAATTAACAATGCTACTTTATTTAATTTTTCCAATAAATTCAATGCTATGGAATCTAAGTCGTTTTTGTTAAAGAGAAATATTAAAATAACGCCAAAAAAATACCAAATAAAAAACCGTAAATTATCTATTAACCCAATAAAATTAATTTTGTCGACATAAAAAAGATAGGATTGGGATGTCGCAAAAATGATTACAAAAAAAGAGGCCAAAAAAAGATTTTTAATCGATAAAATCTTAATTGCAAGAACCAAATAAAAAAAAAAGACACTACCTTTTAAAAAATAGGAAATTTTAAATTCTAAAAAAGTAGGGAAAAGCACTGATAATGCATCAGATAGCAAAAAAATAATCACACTCACAGTAAAGTAATATATGAGATGAACTCTAGCTATCATTCTTTACATAATTAAAAAGGAACATTGAAGAGAAAAAAGCAACAAAAACAACACCCGCATTTCTGATTAAATAGTTCTCAATGAAACAAATTGATGAAACACTAATTACAAAGAAAAAAAATAATAAATCTCTGCTTTTCAACGAAATATATAAATTAAAAAACAAAAAACAAAGTAAGGCAAGAAAAGAAAAGATTCCACCTTCTAAGGTAAATCCCAAATACTGATTATGCGCATTATACTCATTCTCGGCAGCGCTCTTCATTCCTAATCGTTTATATTCGTATAATAGTTCATTACTCTCGCTTAAAACACCATAACCTAAAAGTGGCTTTTTAATTATAAGATTTAAAGCAGCATGCCATCTTGCTAATCGAGAATCTCCTTTACCACTGGAGTTATAGTTATCATCTACCTTATAAGTCAATTCCCAAAGCGTTTCTTTTACGATACGCTGAAACGCATATGTAGATTTAGTTGTAACAAACAAAACACCCAATAGCAAGACAAAAACTATTGTAGATGCCATTAATGTTTTGAAAATACTATTTATCCGTTTTTGAAAGAATGACACCAGGGAAATAAGGTGTAAAACAAAAAACAAGAACAAAATAATTCTTGAGTTTAAAAATATTATGGAGACAATTATTATTATACTAAAAATAACATTCAATATTTTATACTTTACACCATCAGAAAAATAAATATATGCCAAAGCTGTAATTAAATACATTCCATAATAACTTGGATGTATATCCACAATTCTGGTAAAGTAGAAATTTGTGTGATAAAAGTTTAATATGTCTTTATCAATAGATAAAAAAGGGCGAGTAAAGTAATATTCATTAAGGATATTAAGAATAAGAAATATTGATGAAAGCACCCCTCCAATGATCAATCCTTTAAAAGCATATTTTGTTAACACTTTTAGCTGTTTGTTGGGAATTAATAAAAACATTATGGGAGACAAAAGATAAGTTATGCGTCGTCCTAAAGTATTTAAAATTGGTTCAGCATCTTTTAAATGAACAATACTTATTAATATGGAAATCAACAACATAAGTGTAGTTCCGAAAACTATCTTACGATCAAGTTTAGGTAAGCCGGACTTGCTGACAAAATAGTTAAACACCACAGCAGCATAAAAAAGTATTAAGGCTACATTAGCCAATTCTGTTTTAAAGAACAAAGCGAATCCAAATAAAAAAGCACCGGAAATTATTGCAATTTCACTATGTTGTCTCAGTCTCAATTTGATTTTCCTTTATATACATTAAGCTAAATAATAATCCCAAAAACACAGCTGCCATACCTGAACTATAGACATGGCCCGCTATAGTTGAAATACCAAGCAAAACAATCGCCATTAAGCGCACAAAGCTAGCGTAGGGATAGCTTCCAGTCCTTTTAAAAAGTTTTGCTTGATAAATAATAAAAAGCATCAATGTCAAAAACAATAATAAGCCCATAAACCCATATGCGAAAAATATATCTGCGATATCAATTTCAACAATAGAACCACCGTTCAATAGTTCATATTTAGTTTGTCCAACCCCTATTATTTTTTCTACAAAATGGTAATTATTATAAAAGACCTTTAATGCATTATCAAAAAACACATTTCGATGTGAGAAAACAAAAGTTACGAAGTCTAACTTTTCCCAAAAAAAACTAAATCGTAAGAAAATAGGTGAATTAACAATTACCTTAATAAAAGTGAAAACTAGAGCTGGAATAATAACAATTGAAAATAATAAAATATAGTTTAGCTTTTTAAAGGTAAACTTAATATGAGAAGTCTTCATGGGTATAAACAAAAAAGTTAGAACAACACCAAGCATACCCGTTTTTGAACTTATAGTTATGCCCACAAATAAAGTAAATATGAAAAATAAAAAGTATCTGAAAAACCGCCTTTCCAACCAAAAATTATAGCCAATAATAGCACTCAAAATAATCAAAACGACGGAAGTCTCATTTCCAGCGTAGAAAAATCCCTTACTTCCAATATTATTATGAACATACATTGGGTAGCCCAGTCCAACATACTTTAGTAGAATATTTAAACTAAAAACTATAAAAGAAAACTTCACCAATTTAAATAACATGCCTAAACCGAACTCTTTTTTTATGTAATCAACAAAAAAGAGAAATGCAAAAACCGGTGTTAGATATCGTATTATTTTTATTATATCATTAAATAAAAAATCAATCCTAAATTGTAAAAATACTTGAAATAAAGAAGGAATTAAGAGAAGGAAAACTAAACCTAAAGACAGTATTAGTTTATTAGGTTTTAATAATAAACTAGTAAATAGAAACAATAAAATTATAAATTTATATAACTGACCCAAAGATAGCGGTAAGTTTATATTGTTATGTAACAGAAAACCGTTAAACATATCAATAGGCAACAGCATGAACATTAATACCAATACAAAACTGCTTATGTTCATGTACTTACTCATAAGATGAGGCTACTTTATTTAATAACATGAGCTCGTCTTTTACAGTAAGGGCAATATCAATACGTTCCATAGACGCTCGTGCGCTTGTAGTGATTGTTTTATAGTTATCCTCATTCTCTAATATCGAAATTAAGCTTTTCGCAACTTCTTTTAAGTCATTCCCAATAATTCCATTATTTCGATTTTCAATGAACTCTGGTATAGCCGTATTGTTACTACTAACTGTTAATAAACCTGATGACATAGCCTCACACATACTAACACCTTGGGCATCCATTCTTGTTGGAACTAAAAAGACACCATAGTTTGAAAAAAATGTATTTAAATCAGCTCTATTTATAAAACTATTTTTAATATTAACTCTATGTTCAAGTTTTAAACTTTGTATCTGTTTTTTATATATACGTTCATAATGTCCCTTTCCATAAATATCTAATGTAAAAATTTCTGGTAAATATTGCATTATTTCAATAGCCAAATCAACCGCATACTTTTTACTTGATAACGGTCTTAATGTCAGAAACTTATATCGATTATCATAAAGGTTATTGTACTTAAATAACTCAGTATCAATTCCATTAGGTATAATATGGTATTTATTTAATGTCACATTTAAATTTTCCTCCATATCATTTTTCATCCAAACTGATGGAAACGCAAACGCTGCATTTTTTCTATGCATGGTTTGTTCTAAAAATTTCTTCATTTTTGGAATTACTAATGCATCCTTTTTAATCCACTTTAAAAAATCACTGATTTTGTAATTAAACTCAAACATACGTGCCCCATATTTTTGAACCTCACTGCCATGAACATACATTACAAATGGAAGCTTATTCTCCATGATGTTTTTATAAATTAACCATCCATTGGATTTTTGATAAGGATAAATATTTAATAAATGTAAATACAGAATATCATAATACTGTAACTCTTTATTTAGATCTTTGGACGGCATCATTTTAACGCTTATCCCTTCGTATATATAATCTTTATGTTTATCAGCAGGAACATATACTGTCACCTTTTGTCCCTTGGCATGCATTTCAATACAACGCATGTGTACAAACATATGGTTGTAAGGGTTATTGTGACTTGGGTATCTCGAAGAAATTATGGCAATTTTCATTAACTCTAGGATTTCCTAACTTTATTAACTATTATACTCATTAAATTTGGGGATATAAATAATAATATCCTTTGTTTAAAGCCTAGTTTGCTTGCTTTTAAAATATAAAAACGATACTTATAGTGCAATGCTTGCAATTTTTTTGTCATTTCATTTTTAAGATCGCATGCCTCAAAATGCCTTAACAGATTAGCTAAAGCAACGAAACTATAAAAAAAACTTTTTTCTATTTGTGGATTTTTGTCACACTCTAAATATAATTTCTCCAAGTCTTCACATAGCGCAAAACAATCATTAATAGACGAGTGATTAGGTTTTGATGTCATTATAGAACCTGGACGTATTATATAATTATAAAAAGGAACAGTACAATTTTGTACTCGTTTTGCTTTATATAACACTTCTAGTGTAAAGCAGATGTCTTCATATTTACGCGCTTTGAAAATAATGGCGTTATCTAAGATAAAAGTTCTTCTATAGAGTTTATTCCACACCACTACTGGTAAAATATCAATCTGCTGTAAATACGCTTGGCCAGTATAAATTTCATCATTCAAAGCGTTTATTTTGCGTGGGGCTAGTTTGGTCTCTTTTCCTTCTTCTAATATAAGATAAGGTGTGTCTAATACATCCAAACTGTTATTGCTTGCTTGCTTACACATTAAATCAAGCTCATTGCCAACCATTACATAATCATCACTATCTACGAAAAGTACATAATTGCCTTTACAATGCTTTATTCCAATATTTCTTGTCGCTCCAAGTCCTCTATTTTTTTTATTAATAACGCTTTTAATCCTTCCATCTTTTAAAACGTAACGATCTATGATTTTTTGGCTTTGATCTGGTGAGCAATCGTTTATAATAATCATTTCCCAATCATCAAAAGATTGAGTCAAAATAGATTCAATACAACGTTCTAAATACTCTTCTACGTTATAAACAGGGATAACAATAGACAAAAACGGCTCGGGATTATTCATTTTTTAAAGTATTAATGGTTTTCTTTAAATAAAAAAGAGCAACCAACATAATTAAAACCTCTGAAATTAACCTAATTAAAGCCACACCTTTTAGACCAAATACTGGAACTAAGAAGTAGCTTATCAACAAGATAATTATTGTAAAAAAGATATGAATATTTAAAAACAGTTTATCTTTATTTAAACTCAAAAGCCCTTGGTAACAATATAAATTATTAAGTATAGTAAACATCGGTAAAAAAGCCAAAATTTGAAATGTTTCGCTAGCAAACAAAAATTCATTTCCAAATATTAAGCCTATAAAGAAGCCTGCAAAATAAAATGAAATGATTCCAATAAACATTGTTAAAACAAAAATTACAACACTCGCTCTTATAATTAACTTTTGAAACTTATAAATATCATTTGAAGCCGTTTTCACAATAAATGGAAAAAAGGCTTGGCTAAAAGGAAGCAAAATTAACACTTGGATTGTCATAGCTAGCTTATTGGCTGTTGAATAAGCCCCAACATCTATGTCTGTTCCGACATCTTTTAAAAGCAAAAAACCATAACTAACAAAGGAAGCCACTAAAATTGATGAGAAAAACACCTTAAAACCAGTTTTAAATTTATCAATGACTTCTTTAAAAGTGGTCTTAATAAACTGAATTTGATATTTGCTAAATAATACGTAAAAAGAATAAATACCTATACAGATTTGAGAAAAGGATAGGAATAAATTATACTTCCAATAATCTTCTTTTTGCTTTATAAAAAACAAAACGCTAGCAACAATTAATATCTTAACTACAAAGTTAATTTTTGCAATTGAAGCTATTTTTTCAATACCTTGAAAAAACCATAATGGAAACAAGAAATTACCAAAATTAATTAAAAAAGTGACCCAAAGAAGTAATGAAATGTCATTTAAACTAGTATTTAACGAAACTAAAGGTATAAAGACAATTATAGATATTAATAGCAAAATCCCTTTTGCAATATAAGTGTTAGTTACAATTCTATTTACTAACTCTTTATTATCTCGGTGAACAGATATCTCTCTGGTTGATGATAAATTAAAACCATAATCTAAAAATATAGTAAAATATAAAACAATGGTTCTCGCATATTCTAAACTCCCATAATTTTCAATTCCTATAATTCTGCTTATGTATGGAATGATCAATAATGGAATGATATAGTTACCTACCTGAATAAGTGCTAATGATGAAATATTTTTAAATAGATCACTCTTCAAAACACTTTTAACCATCTGTTTTATAGTTAATTAAAATAATACGTTTGTGAATTTACTTAAAATTGACTGAAATACTAATACAATAAGGTTTTACTTCTGAAAGTTTGATTTACAAAATACTATTGCCATGGAATTTATTAGGATATAGTAAAAAATCCTAATACATCGTAATATTCCGCACTGAAATAACTTTGCTTAATATCTCTCCTTTATATCTATCCCTATGATAAAGAGCGAAGCGAAATTCTTTTATTTTTTTTAATTTGGTATTGACTGTATTAATCATATACTTATGACCATTCTTTTCTATAAGTTCTGGTTTGAAATCCCAAATCAATTCTGATGTAGTAATCTCATTTAGCTCTTTTTCTTCATCTGTTGGGACAACTCTAATGGTAACACTATAATTTTCTACTACCTCTTTAGTTACATCTGCGTTTAACAAAAAAACCAAATCGTAAGTATCTTGCTTATCTTCAGATTTAATTATTCCAAAAGTTTCAATGCTAAAACCTTCAATTAAAGACATCTTTACTGGTCTTTTATTCTGTAACTCAACTAAACCCTTATTAAGATAGTTTTCTTGTTTAGAAGCACAAGCGCCACAAAACAATAAAATGATTAAGCTAATTAAATGAATCTTTTTCATACTCTTTTACAAGCTCAATTAATTGATTAAATTCATTTCTTTCATTGAAAAAAACGTTGATATTTCTTAATGCAATAGATTCACCACCCACAGAATTTAAAAATTTAAGCTTTAACTTACTGCCTTCAAACCTTCCAAATAAATCATATTCAATAACATATGTTTTATGATGTCTTGTTTGAAACTTTGTATGGTGTGTTCTTAATATATCCTCATCGGTATTTGCTATGCTCCAAACATCATTATTATAAACATATATTTCAAATTTATCAGGTAAAGACCCTATGTCTCCTGCTCCATATAAAATAAGTTTTGTAATATCTTTTCGATGTGTTCCAAAATCCAATTCTAATTCTGATGGGAATTTATTCGTACTCCAAAAGTTTCCAAAAGTCCAATTGTTATTCATTAAATTATCTGTTCCATGAGTTTCAGGAACGATAGTATGTGATGCTTTTATAGACTTTAACTTATTGGGAATACTTTTATCTAACTGAGAAAGACGCTGTTGGTAAAACTTATATCCGTATTCATAAAACACCTTATTCTCTGTCCATAAATATAGGGCTATCAATTGAATAATTACTAATTCGTGATAATGATCAGGATTATCACCATTAGCAGAGTTATAAGGGTATTGACCAGTGCTTGTTATTAAGCTGTAAAAACTTGAAAAACCAGCATCATAATCTTTTATTTTAACAGATAAAGCTTCAATCCCTTCGTTATATAGTCTAAGTGCTTTTTCGCTTCCTACTAATTGATAATAATAATATAGTCCTGCTAAGGAAAAAATGTACCCATTTAAAACGTGTGAATCAGGATCAGCGTACTCCTCATAATGTGGATAAGTATCCCAAACACTCTTTATACCACCATCCGAAATCATAACATCAAAAGAACTCACAACGTGCTCTGCCGCTAACAAATAAGACTGGTCTTTAGTAAGAGCATAAGCCTGTATCATTACTCCAAGTCCAAATCCTTGAGCCATAGAAGACGCAAAAGGTGTTTCAACATTATAGGGTAATATTTTGACGCCACATTCCCAAACACCAAACCCTTCCTTGACTACTAACCTATTTCTAATTTCCTTTGCTTGCATCAAAAATACTTCCTTGTCTTCTTGATTTTTAGAAGTATAATATTTTGCATAATAATGTAAAGCAACTTGTGTGTATTGTACTGGATAATAAATTAATGAATCATTGTATTTTAAAAGAGGGATTTTATTTTCATCATAGGTTAAGTCATTATACTTTTCCAAATTGCTATTTGTAAATGGAAATAAGGGAACTAAATCAACATCTTTCAAATTATTCTTTTGATAAAAATTAATTCCTTCTTGAGGCAATTTAACCGAGCTTTTACAAGCCACTAAAGAAAGCAAACAAAATAATATAATTAATCTTAATAATTTCATCTATTCAAATTTTATCTTTTTTTCAATACTTACGCATGTTCGATATGTAGATCAACTTCTATATTATACCGATTAACAAACTAATTATAAACTACTTTTAAATTAAGGATTCTGTTTTTTACCCCACAAAAATCCAACACTACTTTTTCTTCGCTGATCTCCAAGTCAAAAAACTCTTTGTGCGCGACCAAGAATGCAATAATATCTGCTTTTTTAACGGCTTTTTGATAATCAGTAAGCTTAAAAATATTGTGATCTTGGATGTTGGGTTCTACTATAAAATACTCTTCATCATTGGCGTTTTGCAAAACGCGTTGCACAATATACCGAGCAGGCGATTCTCTCAAATCATCGATGTTGGGCTTGAAGGCCAATCCCATTAAAGCGATTTTTGGTTCGCGGTTGTGTTCGATTTGAAAGGCTGTTTTTGCTTGGTTGATTTTTTCTGCACACCAAAATGATTTGTAGTTGTTGACTTCTCTTGCCGTGCCTATGATGCGCGTTTCCAACGGATAATCCGAAACTATAAAATAAGGGTCAACAGCAATGCAATGACCGCCAACGCCACTTCCGGGCTGAAGAATATTGACTCTAGGATGTTTGTTTGCCAATTCAATCAACTCCCAAACATTAATATTCGCCTTGTCGCAAATCAAAGACAATTCATTCGCAAAAGCAATTTGAACGTCTCTTGAAGAGTTTTCGACTAACTTGCACATCTCCGCCGTTCTTGCATTGGTTTTGTGAAGATCACCTTGAACAAATTGACTGTAAAAAGCCACTGCTTTTTCAGTGGAAATTTCATCCACACCCCCAATTACCCGATCGTTGTGCACCAGCTCATACATCACGTTACCAGGCAAAACCCTTTCTGGACAATACGCCATGTACAATACTCCTTTCAACTCAGGTCGTTTTGAAAAAATAAATTCTTGTAGTTTCTCAGTAGTTCCTACAGGAGAGGTTGATTCGATGATGTACAAATCGCCAGCTTTCAATAACGGCAAGATTTTTTCTGTTGCCGATTGTACAAAGGAAATATCGGGTTCATGGTCTCCTTTAAAAGGCGTTGGTACTACGATCAAATACACATTGGCGATTTCAGCCGTTAAACTTGCTTTGAAATATCCTTGATTCACTGCTTCTAAAACCGCAGTGTCCAACCCAGGTTCTACAATGTGTATTTTTCCTTGATTGATGGTTTCCACAACTGAAGCATTAATATCCACGCCTAACACTTTAATTTTATTTTGTGCAATCAAGGCGGATGTTGGCAATCCAATGTACCCCAATCCAATAGTCACAACTTCTGCATTAAATCTCATTTGATTTGTTCTTGTATAAATTGTACGATTCGTTCACTTGCTTTTCCATCACCGTACGGATTATGAACTTTGGTCATTGCTTCATAAGCTTTTTCGTCGTTCAACAGACGCGACGCTTCTAAAATTATTTTATCCTTATCAGTTCCAACCAAAATGACTGTTCCAGCAGCAACTGCTTCCGGCCTTTCGGTAGTAGTTCGCATCACCAATACGGGCTTGCCTAAACTGGGTGCTTCTTCTTGAACGCCACCGCTGTCAGTGATGAGTAGATAGGATTTTTCCATCAGCCAAATGAACGCGGGATAAGCCAAAGGATCAATCAACGAAATGTTATCCATTCCTGATAAAATGCGATAAACAGGATCTTTAACTTTTGGATTCAAATGCACTGGATATATGATTTGTGCTTCTGGATGTTGTAAAGCAATTTGCTTCAAAGCTTCACAAATTCGCACAAAACCATCACCATGGTTTTCTCGGCGATGACCTGTGACCAAAATGGTTTTTTTATTAGGATCAACGATAGATTTTAGGTTCTCAATTTCTTGGTCTTCAAATTCAGAAGAATTCACCCGATCAATGCCATACAACAACGCATCGATGACGGTATTTCCGGTGACACAGATGTTTTCTGCAACTTTTCCTTCTTGGATCAAATTGGCTCGAGAAGCATCGGTAGGTGCAAAATTGTAATTGGAAATAATGCCGGTCACTTGACGATTCATTTCTTCAGGGAAAGGCGATTGTAGATTATAAGTTCTCAAACCGGCTTCAACATGGCAAATTTTTGCACCCGAATAAAAAGAAGCCAAAGCAGACGCCATTGTGGTAGTGGTGTCGCCATGAACATAAACATAGTCGGGTTTAAATTCATCAAGAATGGGCTTCAATTCTAAGAGAATATCAGAAGTCAAACTGTTCAATGTTTGATTGGGTTTCATCAAATCCAAATCAAAATCTGGAATAATTTCAAAGAAATCTAACACTTGATCAAGCATTTCTCTATGCTGTGCGGTAATACATACTTTAGTTTCAAAAAGAGCAGTCTCCTTTAAAAATGCTTTCACTAAAGGTGCCATTTTTATAGCTTCTGGACGAGTGCCGAATATAATGAGGTTTTTTTTCTTTGACATTCTTAATAGATTTGGTTTTTATGAAAGAGCATATCAAGCAAAAGAATAAGTACGCGATAGGTGTTTTTCATGTTTGGCAAAAATAGAACATATTGAAGATTAAGCAAGTCGAAATCGGTTTTGTTTTAAGAGTTTTCAAAACGAACAATTTCGCATCCTCATTGAACATTAAACTTTATCAACTTTATCTTGCTAATTATTGTACTTTGGACAACGCTGTAACCAAACCATCTTTCCAAAACGGAATTTCTAAATTAAATGCTTCGGAAATCTTAGAAGTGTCCAAAACACTGTATAGAGGTCTTGTAGCCAAAGTAGGATAATCTTTTGTTAGAATTTGCTCTAGAACTATATGGTGATTGACTAATTCAAAAATAGTTTTTGCAAACTCAAACCAGCTGATTTGCCCTTGATTTGAATAGTGGAAAACACCATAATGATCCTTATCTTTTTGGATAATATGCAGCAGCGCTTCTGCCAAATCTAACGCATAAGTTGGAGATCCTATTTGGTCATTTACAACTCTCAGAATATCCCTTTCAGAAGCTAGCCTCAACATGGTTTTCATAAAGTTATGCCCAAATTCAGAATATAACCAAGACGTTCGTATTATAAAATGAGATGCACAATGAGCTTTAACCTCTAATTCTCCTTTTAATTTAGTTTCTCCATAAACATTTATTGGATTTGTTGCATCCCGTTCAGTATAAGGTGAGGTCTTTAAACCATCAAAAACAAAATCTGTAGAAATATGAATTAATTTCACATCATATTCTTGACAGAGTTGCGCAATATTCCGTGTCCCTAAAACATTGATTTGGTAAGCTTCTTCCTTATGATTTTCTGCTTGATCTACTGCAGTATAGGCCGCACAATTAATACACCAATCAACTTTATGGGTTTTAAAAAATTCTGAAATCTGAATGATGTTTGTGATATCCATCTGCTGTTTGTCAACAAATAGAAAGTTTAGGGTTGGATATTGATGAGCAATACTTTGGATACATTGTCCTAATTGCCCCTTTGCACCTGTCACAAGAACCTTCGTCGTCATTTAAAAAGACTTCTAAATGATGGTAAAACTTTATCCTTTTCAGAAATTATCAATTCCGATTCAGGAAACTGCCAATCGATATTTAATGTTTCGTCGTTATAAATAATGCCGCCTTCGGATGCTTTATGGTAATATTCATCACATTTATAAGCAAAGATGGAATCGTCTTCCAAAACTACAAATCCATGTGCAAATCCTTTGGGAATAAAAAGTTGTTTACAATTTTCAGCACTCAAAACAGTCGAAAAATGTTGTCCAAAAGTTTTTGATTGAGGTCGGATATCCACCACCACATCCAAAACGCTTCCCTTTATAACCCGCACCAATTTAGCTTGTTGATAATTGCCTGTTTGGAAATGCAATCCCCGTAAAACACCACGATGCGAAGTAGATTGGTTGTCCTGCACAAAATCAACATCAAGATCGGTCAATTGATAGAACTGGCTTTTATTGAAACTTTCAAAAAAATTACCACGCTCATCAGAGAACACCTTTGGCGTAATTAAAAAACAGCCTTCTAAATATGTTTGTTCTTTCTCCAACTGAAAATTATTTTAATTCTAACAGATGTTTTCCATAACCACTTTTTAAAAGAGGCTCAGCAAGTGCCTGTAATTGTTTTTTATCAATAAAACCCATCTTATAGGCTGCTTCTTCAATAGAACCTATTTTAAGGCCTTGACGCTCTTCTATAACCTGTACAAACTGTGAGGCTTGCATCAAAGAATTAAAAGTGCCAGTATCTAGCCACGCAGTTCCTCTATCTAAAATACTGACGCTAAGTTTTCCTTGATTTAAATAAGCTTTATTGACATCTGTTATTTCCAGTTCACCTCTTTTACTTGGTCGAATGCTTTTGGCGATTTCAATGACCGAATTATCATAAAAATAGATACCAGGAACCGCATAATTAGATTTAGGCTTTAAAGGCTTCTCTTCTATAGAAATGGCATGCCCGTCGTCATCAAACTCAACCACACCATAGCGTTTTGGATCATTGACATGATAGGCATAAATAATTCCGCCATCAGGATTGTTGTTTGCTTGCAATAATTCAGACAATCCTGATCCGTAAAAAATATTATCGCCTAAAATCAATGCTACTTTATCCTTGCCAATAAACTCTTCGCCAATCAAAAAAGCTTGTGCCAATCCTTTGGGTTCTTGTTGGATGGCATAGTGAAATTCACAGCCAAATTGGGTACCATCACCCAACAACAATTTAAAGAGCGGTAAATCTTGAGGCGTTGAGATTATTAAAATCTCTCGAATTCCTGAATATATCAA
>NZ_DATJCY010000363.1:0-9294 GCF_035577925.1 Gelidibacter sp.
CAGCAGATACGGTTTTGGTTGCCATTAGCAGTTTGACATCGCTGCTATTTCGCCCCGAAATTTTACAAGCTGTTTCAATCCGACTTAAAATATGATCGATGTTTTTGGTTATATTTTCCATGTTAAACCAGTTTATTATAAGTGTAAACCCAAACTTCGGTGCCCAAATTTGTGGTTGCGAGCACTCTTGTACAATCATGAATTTTGAGTTTATCCATTTCGCTTAGCTCTTCGCCTGTTAGTTCAATAACAAAACCTTCTATTTTGTCATTTTTATCGGTTGATTTTACTGTGATAAACTTTTCATCACAAGCATCGTTTTCTGATGATTTTGAATTCTGAACGCTCAATCGATGTAATTTGTAGCCAGATAAAGAATCGGCTGTTTTTATGAGTTTATCGTCTGTGGGTTTTAAATCTTGATGTACAAACAGCAAATGTTTTTTTTGCTTTTCATACTGAATGGCATTGGCTTTAATTTGCTGAAGTGCCAAATCTTTAGCTTCCGCATACGATATGCCGTAAGTTCTTACAACCTTATTGATGTTTGAAGGATACTTCAATAAAATACTATCATAATAATCATCGAGAGCTTGTTGTGTAGGTAATTCGTAATGCAACTTAATTTGAAAACGTCTTAAAATTGCCGAATCAATAATATGGATGTGATTGGTGGCACAAATCAATAGTGTATCGTCATCCAAATGATCAATTTGCTGGATAAGGGCATTGACCAAGCGTTTCATTTCGCCTGAATCCTTCTCATCATAATCTCTTAGTTTGCCTATAAAATCAAATTCGTCAATGAATATAATGGCATTATCGATGGTGGCTTCTTTAAATATTTCAGCAAGGTTTTTGGCGGTTTCTCCTAATTTTGAAGAAACAAAACCACTTAAATTTATGGTAATTACCTTTTTGTTAAGTGCCAGACCAATGGCATGTGCCGTTGCTGTTTTTCCACAACCCGTATGGCCGTGCAGTAAAATTTTGTTATCAACAGGAATATCTAGTTTATCAAGCGCATCTTTATAAGTGAACTCTTCTAAAAGTTGATTTATTTTAGCACGTACGTCATTATTTAAATGAAGTTCCTCTAAAGTTAATTTGTTTTTTTTTGATCTTAAAGTCGTGCTATGGTAAGCCATAATGGTGTTGTCAACAAGTAAATTAAAAAGAATTATGAACAGTTGAACCCTTCTTTTTGACCATATTATTTAAATTTTTTAAAAAGAAATATGACATAAAGAGGTGTCCTTTACAGATCCAAATTTAATGAAATACTTCGGGTTTCATCTTTGAATTTACCGAACAATTGTGATACTGTTTTTTGATGTTAAATCATCGGTGCTATCACATGTTTTAAAAAACTATAAAGGAAAGATTTGTCTTTTTACCCTCCTACATTTTGAAGTTTGTGGTGTTCTGATTGGGTATCTAATTCAAAAAGTTTGGAGTAGTCCATCACGTTCTCAAAACCATCCAAAGTACATAAATATGCAACAGTGCGGCATAAGCCGTTGAAAAGGATGTCTTTGTCTTTCGGGTTTTTGGGTTTCTTACCTGAGTGGGTTAACGGAACCGAATAGCCACATCCTTTAAGAAATTCCGCTTCTATTTTCAATAATTCCAAAGGGGAATAGCCGTTGAATTTTCGACCTAAATTTTGATTTACCAATCCCACATAATTCAATTGCAAAGCACCATGCTGGTCAGAAAGATGTTTCCAAGCATCCTTGTTGTCCAAAATATTTCCAACCGCACAATGCACGCAACATTCAGGGTTTAACGTGTTGTTATAAAATGCATTATAGAGTTTGGCGATGGCTTGGTCAAAACGATATGAAGTTGTCATAACTAAAAATTTAGACTATTAAGTTACTAAATTGATTGGTTCAACGAGGGATATTAGCGTATTTTAACAGTATAAATGTACTAGGTCACTTAAGTTTTTATGGAATATGTATTTTTAATTTGTATTAAGAATTGGATACTTTTCAATTTTGTATTTTTGCATTATGAGTAGAGCCCTTACAGAACAAGAAATGCATAATTTAGCGATGAACCTCGTTGGAAAGGAATTGGAAGAACGTGGTTTTGAGTTTATTGCCATTAACAGCAAGCTAAAAAAACATCCGCAGTTTGTGTGTATAGACAAAACCAAGCAATATTTTTTCGTAATCGTTAAGGTGGTCATGCTGCCTGAAAACCCGAATAATTATGATATGATTTGGATGGAATCCTTTAAAAAGCACGCGCGTGAAAATGATGCTAAAGTGTTATATGCCGGAGTAGCATTAGGAAACCCAAATGGCGAGGATCTTCCGGTATATCTCAATGAAGATTATTTGATTGAATATAACGGTATTCAGGTGGTCGAAACGCATTTGAATTAGAAAACAACGTGCTTTGTTAAGTTTTTAGTATTGAACATTAGTCTAAGTAACCTATAAGATTTAGATTTCAAAAATAATTATATTGATGAAAAGAATAAGCTATCTTTTAATCCTACTGGTTGTTTTTTCATGTAAAAAAGATCCTGAAAACACTAAAATGACTGGTGAAGTTTTTGGAACTACTTACGGCATTCAATATTTTTCCGAACAGAATGACAATTTCCAGAAACAATTTGATAGTTTGTTTCAAGTGATCAATACGTCGATGTCCACTTATCAATCGGACTCTGATATTTCAAAAATTAACCACAACCAAGCTTTTAATGTAGATGGGCATTTTGAACATGTATTTAATGCTTCAAAGGAGATTTATAAAGCTACCGATGGCGTTTTTGATCCAACCATTGGCATTCTGGTCAACGCTTGGGATTTTGGTCCAGAAGGAGATATAAAAACTTTGGACAGTCTTAAAATTGATAGTTTAATGCTCGCTGTTGGATTGAATAAAGTGAGATTGGAAAACAATAAGATTATCAAAGAAAACCCCAATACATTTATCGATTTTAATGCGATTGCGAAAGGTTATGGCGTTGATGTCATTGCCAATTATCTGGAGAGTCAAAATATCACCGATTATATTGTTGAAATAGGTGGTGAAATTAGATGCAAAGGACAGAATCTTGAAAAGCAAAAACCATGGAAAGTAGGTGTGGAGCTACCGCATTTTGATGCGGAGCAATCCATCTTAAAAGCTGTTTCCTTGCGTGACGAAGCGATGGCAACTTCTGGTACTTACAGAAAATTCAAAATTGATAGTTTAGGTAATCGTTATTCGCACATCATCGATACAAAAACTGGTTATCCAAGTAAAACTAATTTGTTGAGTATTTCTGTCATTGCCAAAGATTGTATGACGGCCGATGCTTACGCTACCGCATTTAAAGCGATGGGCGTCGAAAAAGTAAAATCCTTTTTGGCCACGCATCCTGAATTAAAAGTATTCTTGATTTTTGAAAATGATCGCAAGGAATTGGAAACATTGACTTTGAATGGCTTTCCTGAAGAATGAGCTCAAGAAATGGTTATTTCACGGAAGTCCATTGAGAAAACGTTGAGGACCACAGAGTGATTTTTCCGGGAATAGATTCTATTAAAGTAGAAAAGTAATTTCCGAAAGTTTGTTTTACAGAAGTGACACAATCAAACAAGGTCAAAAGCTCCGCGAAACTCTATTTTAAAAAAGACTCCGTGAAACTCTGTGAAAAACGTGGAATAACTCTGCTCTTACTTCTGCACCACCGGAATAATTTCTCCTTTTGCCAAACAAAAACGAGTCACATCAGTTTCAGATAATTTAGTGGTATAATCGACTTCCTCGACTTTAAATCCGATACTTCTAAGTTTGTCAAAATAATCACGGCCATAAATCCGGACATGATCATATTGTCCAAATATTTCGGCGCGTTCTTTTCGGTCGGTAATGGTATTATCTTCAAAGGTTTCTGCTCTTGATAAATCCTGTGGAATCTGAAAAATACCATAACCTCCAGGTTTCATGACTCTAAAAAGCTCTTGCATTGCTTTGGTATCATCAGGAATATGTTCTAAAACATGATTGCATAAAATGATGTCAAATTCGTTATCCTTAAAAGGTAGATTGCAAATATCAGCCTTCACATCTGCTAATGGTGAATTCAAATCGGTAGTGATGTAATCTAAATGTTTCATCTTCCGAAAACGTTTGTAAAATGCCTGTTCAGGTGCAAAGTGCAATACTTTTTTAGGAGTTGTAAAAAAGTCAGTTTTGTTTTTAAGATATAACCATAATAATCTGTGGCGTTCCAAACTCAAAGTGGATGGCGATAAAACGTTATTGCGTTGTGTGCCATATCCGTAAGGTAAAAAGGATTTGAAACTTTTGCCATCAATAGGATCAGTGAATTGATTTCCTTTTAGAAAGAAAGCCAAAACAGGGCGTGCCACATAACTCAATCGGATTAAGATGGGTCTTGGGATGGTGTTGAGGATGTATTTGAAGAGCTGTTTCAAGTTGTTTAATTGATTTTTTGAGACACGAATTTCACTAATTTTCACTAAACAGTGCGTGAAAAAGATCTCAATGATTTATTAACTAAATTTCACGAATAAAATAGTTATGTAGATTTAAATTTTGAAAAAAGAATGCTAATTTTTAAAGAACAACTCTTTTATATTTCAGGCTGTCCTCTCCAAAATTAATTAATAGACCAAGTTTTAGTTTTGATACGGCCAAATAATTTAATGTTTGCTTTAAATGAGCATTATTTAAAGATTCGATTGCTTTGAGTTCCAAAATAATTTTGTCTTCTACAATAAAATCTGCTAAATACTTATGAGGTAATATATTTCCTTTATATGTAATGCCAAACTTTTTCTCTCTTGAATATTTTAAATTATTGTCTATAAATTCGATTTCTAAAGCATCTCCATAAACAACTTCGCTAAACCCCTTTCCTAACTGTCTATGTACTTCCATACATAAACCGATGATTTTATAGCATTCTTCTTTATAAATGAGATCTTGAACCATTTTTAATTATGAGTTGTAAGAAAACAAATTAGTGAAATTCTGATACTGTAACTTTATATAAACGATATCTAAATTAGAGTTAATTAGTGCAATTAGTGTCTAAAAAAGCATTTTGTTCAAACTAACTATAAAATCAAAGCTTCCCTTCTAAACTCTGTTTCCTCATCAGACACTATCCCCAAAGCCTCATAGATATAACCAAAAGTGGATAATATTTCTGGTTTTCCATCGATAATAGCCACATCGTGCTCAAAATGCGCACTTGGTTTTCCATCCAAAGTGACAATCGTCCAGCCGTCATCCAATTGTTTGACTCTATGCGTCCCAAGATTGATCATCGGTTCGATGGCGACAACCATACCTTCAATAAATTTTTTGCCTCGGCCGCGTTTGCCGTAGTTTGGCATTTCTGGATCTTCGTGCATTTTTTTGCCTAAGCCATGGCCAACCAATTCACGAACCACACCGTAACCTTCATCTTCGCAATACTTCTGAATAGCATAACCCACATCGCCCACACGATTGCCAACTTTCAGTTCTCTAATGCCCAGATATAAGGATTCTTTGGTAATTTGAAGCAATTTTTTTACTTCTGGAGACACTTCGCCAACTTCAAAAGTATAGGCATGGTCGCCGTAATATTCATTTTTTAACGCACCACAATCAACGGCCACAACATCACCTTCTTTTAAAGGAATATCTGTTGGCAAGCCATGAACAACCGCTTCATTGGTACTGCAAAGTAGGGTAGAAGGACAGCCATAAAGTCCTAAAAATCCAGGAACGGCACCTTGTTCACGAATGTATTCCTCTGCCATTTTATCCAGTTGTTTTGTAGTAACACCCGGTTTTATCTCTTTGGCCAACATGCCTAAAGTTTTCGAAACGATTAAAGCACTTTCGCGCATTATTTCAATTTCTTCTCTTGTTTTTTGTATGATCATTATAAAAAAATATGGCGCAAAGATAATTAAAATAAATGGGAGGCATTTATTATGACATCTCGAATTTGAATGCATAATAATATCAGATATACGGATTCAAAAGTTGAAACTTAACTGATAAATCGCATTTTGAAGTGATTAAGAAGAGAGGTTTTATCTAAAAAACGGAAACAATCTCCTGGTTCGTTTTACGGGAATGTTTGGCTCTTCGTTAGTGAGTATTTGATAGACTTCGCCCCAACCCAAAACGCCACCAATATTGCGATCATCTATAAAAAGATCGGCGTTTATTTTGCGGCTTTTACTATTATCAAACTGTTCTTCCGGAAAACTTTTATTGACCGCATAAAAGGTGATGCCGTTCTGTTGGCAGAATTCTACCGCTTCATCAAGACTTTTACCATAGCGATAAGTCCATAAAATTAACCGATGCCCATCATCTTGAAGCCGTTTTAGCGTTTCAAAAGCAAACATACGCGGTTTCCCGATGCCGGGATAACGATCTTCTACAATGGTGCCGTCAAAATCTACAGCGATAATAAGTCTATTCTGAAAATTCATGTGCCAATGCTTTAAAGGCTAAAATACAATAAATAATCTGTAGGCTTAAAAAACATTAGATCAATGGATGTTGCGTCATGATTTTAGGTTGCGGAATGCCCATTAATTTTAGAATAGTCGGTGCCAAATCGCCTAAAATACCATCGTTGATATGTTTTAAATCCTTGTCAATTAAAATAATCGGTACCGGATTTGTAGTATGTGCCGTGTTTGGCGATCCATCAGGATTAATCATGGTTTCACAGTTGCCATGATCGGCAATCAAAAGCGTTGTATAACCGTGCTTTAAGGCTGTTGTTACCACATCTTTGACGCAAGCATCAACCGCCTCACAAGCTTTAATGGCAGCTTCCATAACACCAGTATGGCCCACCATATCGCCATTGGCAAAGTTGAGGCAGACAAAATCAACCTCTTCTTTTTCCAGTTCCGGAATTAGGGCATCGCGCAATTCATAAGCACTCATTTCCGGTTGCAAATCGTAAGTGGCCACTTTTGGCGAATTGCGTAAAATGCGTTTTTCGCCCTCAAACGGAACTTCACGTCCACCGGAAAAGAAAAACGTAACGTGTGGATATTTTTCTGTTTCCGCAATACGGATTTGTTTTTTGTGGTGTTTTTCTAAAACTTCACCTAAAGTTTCGGTGAGGTTATCTTTTTCAAAAACTACTTTAATGCCTTTGTAAACCTCGTCATAATTGGTCATCGTTACATAATACAAATCGAGTTTGTGCATGTTTTGCTCATGAAAATCGGTTTGCGATAAGGCTTCGGTTAATTGTCTTCCACGATCGGTTCTGAAGTTGAAGAAAATCACCACATCGCCATCTTTAATGGTTGCTTTTGGACGACCATAATAATCGGTCATCACGATGGGTTTGATAAATTCGTCGGTGACATTTGCCTCATAACTTTTTTGTATGGATAGAATGGCATCTGTTGAGGGTTCGCCAATGCCGTTCACCAAAGCATCATAAGCTAATTTAACGCGTTCCCAGCGTTTATCCCGATCCATCGCATAATAGCGGCCGGATATGGTTGCCAATTCTGCGGAAGTGTTTTTGATATGATGTTGCAATTGTGCTACAAAACCTAATCCTGATTTTGGATCCACATCGCGTCCATCCGTAAAGGCATGGACAAAAACTTTGTCGAGATGATAGTTTTTTGCGGCATCGAGCAATCCGAATAAATGATTGATGTGCGAATGCACGCCGCCATCGCTCAATAAACCTAAAAAGTGAACCGGTTTATTATTTTCCTTGGCATATTTAAAAGCATCGACCAATACTTTTTCTTGTGCAAGGGTGTTATTTTGAACAGCCAAATTGATTTTTGCCAAATCTTGATAAACAATTCTGCCTGCACCTAAATTCATGTGGCCCACTTCGCTATTGCCCATTTGGCCTTCCGGTAATCCTACATTCAGACCGTCAGTTCGCAAAGAAGCATTGGGATATTTGGTGTATAAGGAGTTGATAAAAGGGATGTTGGCATTATCTATAGCAGAAACTTTTGGGTCCGGAGATTTTCCCCAACCATCAAGAATCATAAGGATGACTTTTTTGTTCATGGTGATTTGTTTTGAAATTCAAAGATAAAAGTTTAAAAAATCAAATGATCGGATATCCATATAAAAATCTCAAAATAATTGTTGTGTTTGTTGGAAAAATCAAGACAAACAAGGTTTTGTGAAATTCGTATTTATTCAGGTGATTTGCTTTTTAAAAGTTAACAAAATGTTATTTTAATAGACATACTGTAACACTTTTGTTTTTGATCCGTCTTTCTTTTATAATCAAAAAAACATTCATTAATCAAAAATCACTCATCATGAAAAAAACAATTATGATTTCCGCCATCGCATTAGGTTTTGCCTTCTACACTTCTAATGCAACTACCACACTTAAAACGCCACAGTTTTCCAGTATTGTAAAAACAAAAACCTCTGTAAGTCCTTTTTGCATGGCTATTGTAAAAGGCGATCTTGAAACCGTTAAGAAATTGATCGAGCTGGGTGCCGATGTCAATGAAAAATCTAATGGGATGACGCCGGCTATGTTTGCCGCACGATATAATAAAACCAGTATTTTACAACTGCTCGTTAAACATGGCGCAGAACTTAAAGGAAAATCGGAAAAAGGATTGACCGCTATGGATTATGCGAAACTCTCCCATGCCAATGATGTTTTGGCCTATTTGGAACGTATTTCATAGTACTGAAAGTTGAGTTAGTGTCTTAAGAAAACCTCTTGTTTTAAGAGGTTTTTTTGTGCTTTAAAAGTACAGTAGATATTTAAAAAAGCTCAGGATTAATATCCAAAATATTTCCAGTATAATAACGCTCTAAAAACGAATCCGTAAGATATTCATGGCCTAAAAGTGATGCTTCACCAAGGATGGTTTTTAGGTTTAATTTTTTGTAGTCGTGAAGATAATCACAGGACAATGCTTTGTAACTATAATGCCAAGGTTCATATTTAAAACCTTTCCGTTGGCGGTTGTTGGTATAAACCAGATAAAAACCAAAATCTCTGGAATGGGCGTCCATCCATTTTTTAAAGTTTACAAAACAGCCAGTACCTTCAAAATGGCTTGGGCTCAACACGCTTTTTGGTTGAACAGCATTGGCATCAATAAGATCCATGTCCGTGCCCCAATGGTGGCGCGAGGTTCCCGGAATGGTGGAGTATTCAATGATTTTATCAATGGCTTTTTCTGGTGAGAAACCTTGCTGGATAAAGTTTTTGTATTTGCGTTCCCAGATGCGATTTTGATGATCAAAGTTCCGATAGCTCGACACCACTTGAATGGCAATATCCTC
>NZ_DATJCY010000364.1:0-2548 GCF_035577925.1 Gelidibacter sp.
GAGTATTTTAATGCTTTCTTTTTCTTTATGATGTTAAGACTGCACTATAAGTATTGATATTCAAAAAAGAACAGACTAAAGGTTTTTATATTGAAAAAAACCTTTAGTTTTGCACACATATTTATCAAGAATCTCAGAAAGGAGATAGCAACCTGCATTAACGAGCAAGGTGCTGAAACGATGAGCCAAATACTTTGGAAAAAAAACGTTAACTACTATCCTAATTATTTGTCGTCATTCCTTTTTTGTATTCTGAAAAAAATCAGAAACATGACCTCAGTAAGACCAAATTTTAAAGCATTATTACCATTTTTTGTTTTTATCTTCACATTTTTAAGTGTTGGTACCATTCAAGATGATTTTTATGCACTACCCGCTCCTATTGCAGTAATTGCTGGAATTTTTGTGGCATTTATCATTTTTAAACAACCCATAAATACTAAAATTGATATTCTTCTTAAAGGTTGCGGCGATAGTAAAATATTGACCATGTGTTTGATTTATCTGCTTGCTGGTGCTTTTGCTACGGTCACTAAAGCTACAGGAAGTGTGGACAGCATTGTGCATTTGGGAATGGATCTTATTCAAGTTGAGTATATTTATTTAGGGGTTTTTGTTATTGCTGCATTTTTGTCCATATCAACCGGAACTTCTGTTGGATCTATCGTTGCCCTGGCTCCTATTGTTGTAGGTTTTGCCGATGCCGGAAATTTTTCTCTCGCTATTTTATGCGGTGCTTTATTGGGCGGTGCCATGTTTGGTGATAATTTATCAGTTATTTCAGATACAACTATTGCTGCCACACAATCCTTGGAAGTTGAGATGAGCGATAAATTTAAGGCAAACATAAAGATAGCCATTCCCGCTGCTCTTTTGACTATTGGCGTTCTTGTTTTTCAAGGTTTTCTTTTAGAAACTCAACCCTCTGAAACCGAATCACAACCCTACTCCATTTTAAAGATTTCACCTTATTTAATGGTAATCTTACTATCCGTCATAGGTTTAAATGTTTTTGTAACCTTATTTTTGGGTATAATTATTGGCGGTGTTTTGGGAGTTATTTATGCCGATTTCTCGATAATCGAATATACCCAGTTAATTTACACGGGTTTTACAGGTATGACCGAAATATTTCTACTGTCGCTTTTAACAGGAGGATTGGCCGCTTTAGTTGCTTATAATGGCGGTATCGAATTTATCCTTATCAAAGTGAAAAGCTTAATTAAAAGTATGAAAACAGCTCAGTTTGGTATTGCGGTTTTAGTATCTAGTATTAATGTAGCTGTTGCCAATAATACCGTGGCCATTATTATTTCAGGATCTATAGCAAAATCAATTAATGACGAATATGCTTTAGAAAACAAACAAACGGCTTCTATTTTAGATGTTTTCGCTTGTATTACCCAAGGATTTTTACCTTATGGCGCACAGGTTTTGATGATTTTAAGTTTTACGAAAGGAGCTATTTCGTATATCGATTTGGTTACCAATACGTGGTATTTAATATTGCTTTTAATTTCTTCTATTTTATTTATTGCTTTCCGAAAAACGCATCAGCATAATCCAAAACCTATTATGTAATGTGTTTTTTCTATCTTTGTTTTTATGAAAAATAAACGTGATAACTATAAATTGCTTAAAATCAATAAAAATCCTGATTTTCAATGATGAAAAACAACTTTTTAACTCCCATATTATTAATTTTAATGATGCTCAATTCCTGTGCTCCAAAGGGTTCCAAAATTATTGCTATAGATGTGCTTCTCACGGTTCCAGAAGATGTTTATCAACATGCTATCGCATTAAATCAATCGATATTAAAAGATAATCCGGATAACTTCCAACTCGATGATCATCATATTCCACATATCACATTATTACAAGCTTACGTTTTGGAAAGCGATATGGTTAATATCGAAAAGACATTGGAATCACTTTATAAAACTATAGAAAAAGATACACTATGGGCCAGCCATTTGCAATATAACAAGGATAAACCTAGTAGTTTTGCATCGATTGGAATTGAAGAAAAGAACGAACCACTACAAGCGCTTCACAAGGAAGTTATTGCTAGGTTAAAACCTTATATTCTTTCTGATGGAAACCAAGAAGCTTATGTGCAAAACCCGGATGGTTCGCCTATCGATGATTTTACCATTGCTTATGTACCTAAATTTGTAAGCCATTACAGTTATGAGAATTTTAATCCGCACATTAGTTTAGGTGTGGCACAAACACATGTTTTGGATAGTTTGAATGCGCATGTTTTTCGTGGGATGAAATTTCGAGCAACATCCATAAGTGTTTATCAATTAGGAAACTTTGGAACCGCTCAAAAACTGCTTTGGGAATCTAAATAGAAATTATTGATAGCGGATTTAATTCAAACAAAAGCCTAATCATTTATATGTTTCCATATTTTTTGAAAAAAATCATCTTCATAAAGTAATCTGTTGGTTCGCGTGGGGTTCACACGATTGCTAAGAATGACCAAAAACCGATCAGTATGTGGATTTATAAAGAAGAAAGTTCCGGTAAAACCTGTATG
>NZ_DATJCY010000365.1:0-1907 GCF_035577925.1 Gelidibacter sp.
AAAAAACGAGTAACACCTATAGTAATTTAAAAAATATGAAACCTTCATCCAGAAAAAAAGGAGCTCGCATCATCCTAGTTGTAAGTTTAATTCTTTTAGGTGCTTTTGTAACATTAATCATAATTGGCGATCAAACTGAAAAGCAACGTTTAGGAGCGATTCTTGGTGCAATATCCTCACTTTGTTTGTCTGCTAGTATGTATTTGTCAATTTTAAAAATGAATAAAAAAGCTCAATAAATATTTTGAACTTCTAAAAAACTAAACTCATTAATCAATCGGTATTGAATGAAAACAGACCTAACGTATTTGCGTGTTTTTACAGTTTCTTTAATTTTAATGGGTGTCATTTTAAAGATCTTAAAGAATGACTATGCCCAATTTGTATTGTTAACAGGAGCCTTATTAGGTATTTACCTTGGCACTAAAAAAAGGTAAGCCTTTTATTAAAAGTGATTTTATCAAAAACTAAAACTTTGAATTGTAGTTTTAAGGAGTTGAAGTTGCAACCTTATTAAAATTGTCACCATTCCAGATTTTTCATTTATTGACTCCTTTCCGTTTTAAATACCGATATCCCAGTGCGATAATGATGACAATAATTGAAATTAAAAAGCCTTTTTCCTTCACAAAAACTCTTAACTTTTTTGAAGAAACTTGGTAATAGAATAGACTTCAAAACCCAGATAGATAAAATACGGGATAAAAAAATTGAAAATATCCGGTTGTTTTTTCTCGAAGTCTGATAAAATTAAAGGCAAAAGGAATAAAATAGCGAGCATCATTTTTGTCAATGTACATGCCATAAATAAAACAAAAATATCAGTTTGCCCTTGAGAAAATCGATAATTTATAACGCTATAAAACAAAGTCGTAACGCCTAAATGGAACACATAAATTTGCCAAATCGGGAAAAATAATTTTAACTCTGTTCCAAAATAAGACAGCAAATATCCATGAATACCAAACACCACTGCACTTAAAACAAGTATTTGGAACAAAAAATTGAGTTGTCTGGTCTTAAAAGCTTTATTCATTGCATTGAAATTAGTGTGGACAATTAATTATTGCCTTTTGAATCTGCAATAATACGCCTTATCACAAAAATAACTGCAAGAATTGTGGAACACAATGATAATATTATGGTCCACAAATTATTCTCGTTACCAAAATGATCATCGATTTTAACACCGACAAAACTGCCAATTGCAACTATAGCAATCATCTGGAATGCTATTGAAGAGTATTTGGCATAATTATTTAACGAGTTGTTCTTTTTTGGCGGGCGTGTCATTGTTTTGTGACGGTTTAGAATTGTTGCCAAATTCATTTTGGCTACCGCGCATAACACAAGTTGCATTGAACGTTGCGCCTGGCTCAACAGCAAATTTACCAACTTCTACTTCGCCTTCAACAAAAGCTGACGACTTCAGTGATAGCATTTCCGTAAGGATTAACTTTCCTGAGAATTTTCCTTCAATATCGGCATTTGCTCCATGTAGTGTGCCGTTGATGACACCCGTTTTTCCAAGAACAACTTTGCCTGGAGTTTTGACATTTCCTTGCACCGTACCTTCTATCCTGAAATCGCCATCACTTATAATATCACCGGTAATGGTCGTTCCTCTTGCAATGGTGTTTTGTTGGTTAACGGATTCTAAAATTGATTTTGCTTTTTTGGGCTTTTCTGAAAACATAATTTTGGTTGTTTATTGGGTTTCTAGGTAGTTTTTGAGATTTTTATGTCGTTGTACAATTTCATAATTTACAGATGAGATCGCCATATATGGTCGTGTAATATTTACTTTTCGCTCTTGCAGTAAATCGGCAAAACCAGTTGCACCTTCTATACTTTTTAATCCATGAACGGTAACAAAAACAGTATTTTTATCGTAAATGTCCTTAGAG
>NZ_DATJCY010000366.1:0-1533 GCF_035577925.1 Gelidibacter sp.
GGTGCTCTGGAACAAAATCATCATAACTGGGAGGAAGAAGACTCAATTGTGATTGGCTGTTGGTCTTCCATATAACGTTGCTTTTCATAACATTAAGATAAGAAAACTAATGCGCTTTCTAAAATAAAAAACATAAAAAAAAGAGGCTGCCTTTTTAGACAGCCTCGTTTTTGTAGGAATTTTATGATAATACGGCAAGTCATCTAAAAACCCTAAAATATGAAAAAGTAAAAAAATCTCATTACCTTTCCTCCTTCCCCTAAAAACCCCTACCAAAAATGTTTAAAAATGCATCTTATTTAAGCTTCTATATCTTTATAATTTCAATATGTTCATGCTCAGCACCAAAAGAATCCTCACTAAAAGTTTTACAATTTAACATTTGGCAGGAAGGAACGGTTGTTCCCGGTGGTTTTGATGCAATTATTGATGAGGTTATCCGCACCGATGCCGATTTAATCGCCTTGAGTGAAGTCCGAAATTATAACGATAACAGCCTTGCCGAACGCTTGGTAAACGCTTTGTCCGAAAAAGGCCATACGTATTATTCACAACGCAGTGAAGATTCGGGCATTCTTTCACGCTATCCGATACTGTCACAAACCGTAGTTTTTCCTTTACAAAACGATCAAGGTTCCGTTACAAAAGCGGTTATCAAAGTAAGAAATACAGAAATAGCATTTTATAGTGCCCATTTGGATTACCGCCATTGCAGCCTTTATTTACCACGCGGTTACCACAGTTCTACTTGGGAAAAACTGGACAGTATTGTCACCGATTCTTTAACCATTGCAACCGATAATTTGGCATCGATGCGCGATGAAGCCATCAGTGCTTTTATAGCTGATGCGCTGAATGAAAAAACACTGGGCCGACAAGTTATTTTGGGTGGCGACCTCAACGAACCTTCTTTTTTGGACTGGACTGAAAGTACCAAAGACCTATCCGACCATAACGGCGTGGTTATGCCTTGGCACAACACTTTTCAATTGGATAAAGCTGGGTTTGTTGATGCTTACCGAAAAATATATCCTAACCCAGTCACTCATCCAGGGTTTACATTTCCGGCGGATACACCTTTGGTGCCCATTGAAAAATTGGCTTGGGCGCCTGATGCCGATGACAGGGACAGGATAGATTATATTTTTTACTTGCCATCGGACCAATTACAACTCACAGAAGTTAAATTAATTGGCCCTAAAGGTTCCATTGTTCGGAATCAACGCGAATTGGAAACCTCCGATGACCTCATCGAAACCCCTGAAGGTATTTGGCCAACCGACCATAAAAATGTGTTGGCTATTTTTAAAATGAGAGATTGATGTTTTTACGTTGTATTATGATTCAACTTTCTGTTAACTATTGTCTATCATCCAAAATGGTCTGCACAACACAGATTTACAATAGGGTTCTTTGTGAAACACCTCTCGCGGAAGCGCAAAACCGCAAAGTATTTGTATAAATATCAGTGCAAATTAGCGTAATCTGTACAATCCGTGAAATTAGTGAAATTAGTGTCTAAAAAACACTTCG
>NZ_DATJCY010000367.1:0-4842 GCF_035577925.1 Gelidibacter sp.
TAGAACAAAAGATGACAGTATAAAAAAACATATTAAAAAGCATAAGGACGATGGTAGATTTCCACCAGCATGGAAATCATTAGAACAAACAAGTTTTGGAGCATTATCTAAGCTTTATGGTAATTTGAAGAATAATGTTAATGCGAAGAACCAAATAGCTAAAGATTTTGGTGCGGTTAATCATACCTATTTGCCCAGTTGGTTACAATCTATAGCCCAAATACGTAATTTCTGCGCACATCATTCAAGACTATGGAATAGAAATTTACCAGGAACCGTAAAATTATTACCTAAGCCACCAAATCCTTGGATAGTAGATAACATAAACGTACCTAAACAACATGAATTTAGCCAACTTTATGTACATATGTGTTTAATGAGGTATATGCTAAACACCATTATACCCCAAAATGATTTTTCTACGAAATTGAGTGATTTGTTAGCGCAATATCCAAGTGTTGATCCAAACGCATTAGGAATGAAGCCTAATTGGCAAAATGAACCTTTATGGAAATAATATGGATAAACTTCATATTAAATTAATTTAAACGGCGATTTTTGATACCATTATGATACCTAATTTTAAAATTTAAACACAACGACATGAATGTCAATTAGTTGAATAATTTAGATTCATCCCAGGTTGGACCACAGTTTAGAAACATAAAACCTTATAAACGTTAAGTTTATGAGGTTTTTTTAATTTCAGAGGATATACGAGAGAACAAATAAAAAGTAATCTTAATAACTCGAAGGTTAACTAAAATAAAAAACCCTTGTAATCATTACTGATTCAAGGGTTTTTATGTGGAGAAGATCGGGCTCGAACCGACGACCTCTTGCCTGCCAGGCAAGCGCTCTAGCCAACTGAGCTACATCCCCATTTTTTATCCTACTTCGGATAAGTGGCAAACTTAATATATTTTTCTATAAATCTAGTGATGTTGCAAGATTTAATTCACCTAATTTATTTCGTTTTACATTAATCCACTCAATACCAATGTGGGTGCCTTTGGACTATTAAAATCTTTTTTTAAGAACGGTGTTTTTTAAAAGAATTTTTGAAGAAACCATATTTTGATAAATGTTTTAAAATTGAAAATTGAGGTGCTGTGTTTAAATTAGTAAAAAGTCTATTATTTTTTCATCGACCGCGATGCAGTTTCGGCCAAATATTTATCTCTGATGACCTGGCCAACCGATTTGTTTTCGATTTTACTTTCCAACCATGAAATAATATCCAAATATAAAAATGCTCGACGCTCATAAGGATGGTCTTCATAGGTTTTTAAAGTTTTATGTAATTCAATAAAGGCATTTTTCAAGTCGTGTGGATAAATATCCTGTAAACCTTTTATAAACTTTATCATTTCTTTTTGAACCTTGTACAAGTCATTGATTTTTATCAGGAATTTATACGTGCTTTTCAATAAACTTTCCAAATGGTAATCCAATCCGGCTTCATAATGTGCCACCAAATTTAAAACGCGTGCAAAACACTGTAAATCTTCGCGCATGGAAAGCGACTTGTTGGAGATAATTTTATCCAAATAAAAAATACAGGCTTTATTATTGCCGGCACCAAACTGCATGCTCGCAAACTTGTAGTAAAAAATCATCTTATGATGCTCGTCAAGACGCGAATCGAATTTATTTAATTTGTTCTCTATTCTTGGAATAAGATTTAGTCCTTCATCAAAACTGCCATCAATAAAATGTTGATTGATTCTATGAAAATTTAGATATAAAAATACTAAGGCTTCGACGTTTTCATCTTTCGGAAAATCGGGGTGTTGTAATTGTTTTTCCAAATTATGAAGTTGTTTTAAAAATCTTGGTTTTCTTCTGATAAAAAATAAGGCTTCTAATAAATAATTATTTCCCTTCAGAAAAAATACAGGATTTAAACTAATCATGTGTGGATAATCATAGAATAAATTCACCCATTTTAAAGCATATTTATAGCAGTTTAAAAAATCTTGAAGCAAAAAACAACGCCACAGATAGGAATTATAGAGCCAGAATTTTTCTCTAAATCCTACTTCCGATATGTCAAATATTGGTAAGCGTTCGTTGAAATAGGTTGTTATTTTTTGAGCTTCTTCTTTGTTTTTAACATAACCCGATTTTAAGATCATGCTATATAATTGCAATGACAAATTAGAGAGCTTACTGGTAATGACGTTCAACTCGCTCAGTTCTTTGGCTTGTGAGGTCAGTTCGTCTGCTCGCGTGCTGATACTGCGTGTAATGAATTGTGATTCGATTATTTTTTCGAGTTCAACAATCTCAAAAGCCAAATTTTTTTCTTCATTTTGGATGGCGAGTTCCTTGGCTTTTTCTAAAATCCGCAACCCTTGTTTGTATAATCCTTTATGGTATAAAATGGAAGCAAAATCAAGTTGTTCGCGTATTTGCGAACGGATATTTTGATGTGAAGGATTAAGTTTTAAGCTGATTAAAATTTGCTTGTATAAATGTGCTTTGACGTTGGCCAATTGTTGTTTTTTGACAATTCCTGTTTTTATAATGGCGGGTTCATCATAGGTGTTGGACTTATCTAAAAGGTTAAAAAGATTCAAAAATTTAGAATCAGCATTTACTCCCAACCGTCCAACAAACAATTTAAATTGTCGTTTTTCAGATTTGGTCAAGGATTTTACCAATTGAAATAAATTATCTTTTTGCTCTTTAGTCATCACGTTAAAGTGCTATTTAAAAATTTGTTAATCAGGTGTTTATAATAATTAAAATCGACTGAACATCGTAAAAGTAAAGGTATTGAATCTGCGAATCTTAATCGAAAGTATAAATTAGCTGGTCAATACAAAAATAAAACTACAACAAATGTCTGATACTAATGTTCAAATTTTTGACACAACTTTAAGAGATGGAGAGCAAGTTCCTGGCTGTAAATTGAATACCAATCAAAAACTGATCATTGCAGAACAACTCGAAAATTTAGGTGTTGATATCATTGAAGCAGGTTTTCCGGTATCCAGTCCGGGCGATTTTAAATCTGTCGAGGAAATCGCAAAATTGATTAAAAACACAACAGTTTGCGGATTGACACGCGCTGTTGAAAACGATATCAAAGTGGCTGCCGAAGCCTTAAAATATGCCAAACACCCACGAATCCATACGGGTATTGGAACGTCTGCATCGCATATTAAATACAAATTCAATTCTAATCAAGATGCTATTTTACAACGTACCTATGATGCTGTAAAATATGCGAAATCCTTTGTTGAAGATGTTGAGTTTTATGCCGAAGATGCCGGACGGACTGATAATGAATTTCTGGCTCGAGTTTGCGAAATGGCCATTAAAGCTGGTGCAACGGTGTTAAATATTCCGGATACTACGGGATATTGTCTGCCGAGCGAATATGGTGCAAAAATAAAGTACCTGAAGGAAAATGTAAAAGGCATTGAAAAAGCAATTTTATCCTGCCATTGCCATAATGATTTAGGTTTGGCAACGGCCAATTCAATTGAAGGCGTTATCAATGGTGCCCGACAAATTGAGTGTACCATTAATGGAATAGGTGAACGTGCCGGAAATACAGCACTCGAAGAAGTGGTGATGATATTAAAACAACATCCATACCTTAATCTGGATACGAATATCAAAACACAACATTTGTATGGCATTAGCCAGTTGGTTTCAGAAAGTATGGGCATTTATACACAACCTAACAAAGCTATTGTGGGCGCTAATGCTTTTGCGCACAGTTCTGGAATCCATCAGGATGGCGTTATCAAAAATAGGGAAACCTATGAAATCATCGATCCAAAAGATGTTGGTGTTACGGAATCGGCTATTGTATTGACCGCCAGAAGTGGTCGTGCAGCATTGGCATATAGAGCTAAAAATGTCGGTTATGAATTGACAAAATTACAATTGGACGAAGTGTATGTTAATTTCTTGAATTTTGCTGATCTTAAAAAAGAAATCAATGATCAGGACATTCATCAAATTATTGAAACCAGCACCGTCTATAAACAAATAATTTCAGCATAAAAATGGGAAAAACCTTATTTGATAAAGTTTGGGATGCGCACGTGGTGGATACCATTGCCAATGGTCCGCAAATTTTATATATCGACAAACATCTTATTCATGAAGTGACGAGTCCGCAAGCATTTAAAGAGCTTGAAGAACGTCATATTCCGATTTTTAGACCTGATCAGATTGTGGCTACGGCCGATCATAATACCCCAACGATCAATCAGCATTTGCCAATTAAAGATGCGCTGTCAAGAAAACAATTGGAGCAACTTTCTGAAAATTGTGAGAAAAACAACATCACACTTTATGAATTGGGCCATAAGTACAACGGCATAGTACACGTTATGGCACCCGAATTGGGCATTACCCAACCTGGTATGACCATTGTGTGTGGCGATAGCCATACTTCAACGCATGGAGCTTTTGGAACCATCGCCTTCGGAATTGGAACCAGTCAAGTGGCACAAGTTTTTGCAAGTCAGTGTTTATTGCTTACCAAGCCAAAAAGTTTACGCGTAACAGTTAATGGCAAATTAAAAAATGGAGTGCTTCCAAAAGATGTCATTCTTTACATTATTTCAAAAATTGGGACCAATGCTGGCACAGGCTATTTTTGTGAATATGCTGGTGATGTTTTTGAAAACATGTCTATGGAAGGTCGTATGACCGTCTGTAATATGAGTATTGAAATGGGCGCAAGAGGTGGTATGATTGCACCAGATGAGACTACTTTTGAATATGTTAAAGGTCGGAAATTTGCACCAAAAGGTGAGGCGTTTGATAAAAAAGTCGCCTATTGGAAAACACTTCCAACCGATGATGATGCTGTTT
>NZ_DATJCY010000368.1:0-9228 GCF_035577925.1 Gelidibacter sp.
ATTAGCTTGTTGCCAATATTATTTGCATAAGAAAACACTTTCCATTGAGTATCATGATTGTTTATCGTCAGATTCGGTTTGTAATATTTTCTCCAAACACGAACTAAATCTGATTTTCCATCTCCATTGGCATCTAGCGCATAATAATTACTTAAATGAATTTGGGTATTATAATATGATCCAGTGTTTGGCCAGTACTCAGCTATGTTATGAGATTCTTTTACAAAGAAGATGCCATTATTTAATTGAGGATTTGAGTAGTATATGTGCCAGAGTGTGTGACCGCTACCACCCTCAGTATCAGGTAACATTATGTCTGTTTTACCATCACCGTTGTAATCACCGAATAAAATTTGTTTTGTATCACTATATTTATCTAATAAACCACTTCCAATGATTTTTGGTTTTATCCAAGGTGCGAAATTAGATTGATCGAATGAATATATTTTGTACTTTCCATATTCTGGACCCGTTGTAGTATTAATGGATAATATGTCGGATTTTCCATCACCATTAAAATCAGCCACGTAGTTTTTATTGCTACTGATGTCTAGTTCAAAAGTCCCCATTCTTACTAATCCAGAACTACCTTCAATTGTTGATGAATTTTGGTTTAAATCTAAAATATAATACCTCTCAAAAATATTTCCCAATCCACATGTGCCATAGAAATGGCATGGATCATTAGGTGCAGGGATGTGGATTGCAGGAACTGACATAATTAAAACTTCCGAAATTCCATCACCATTGAAATCACCTTCCAAAAATTTGTCATATGAATGGCCACTACTATTTGGCACACCCAAATCGACTGTTTTGGTATAGGATTGCGTTACCGTATTTCCGTTTAAATTATAAATTTTGAACGTTAATCCATTATTCAGAGGAAAAGCTTTTACTACCGATTGAAATTGATTTAATTTATTATTTGAATTAGTCGTAGCAACAAAAGTATTTGGGGGCATATTTGAAGGGACAGAAGCACTAAAAGGCATGACAATAGGTGCTTGACCACTACTTCCATTAAACAATTTGACAAATAATTGATTTCCAGCGATAAAATCTAATTTTCCGTCACCGTCAAAATCACCGGACAATTCAATATTGTTAAAATTAAGATTATTGACATAATCAGTTTTAATTTCAGATGTAATACTATTATCTGTAGTTGTAGTATCATAATTAAAAATAACGGGATTTGCGGATTCTAAAGCTCCATTAAACTCCTGTATTTTTGATACTCTCTCATATCCTAATTGCGAATCAAAAATGTGAGTTAGCCTATATTCTCTAAATAAAAGATTTGTAGTATAAACTTGTATTTTACTTAGTAATTCAGCTTTCTCGTATTTAAGCCCTTTTATGTAACCACTTTCAATTCTTTTTGCTCCAATATATGTAAAAGTTATTTTATTCTGTGGTGTAGTAATACCATTTATATTAGCGCTAAATTTTATTTCACTTATACAAAGACTTTTGTTTAAAGGTTTGTTATAGTGATATGTAATAAAGTTGCCATTTGAATCTTCAAAACGAGTAATATAAAAAGAAGTTAAATCCGTCGCATCTATTCCTTCAAAGTTTCCATACCATGAGCGTGATCCATCTGGTTGTGTAACAATAAAATGCGTCGTCGTCCCAGATCCAATTAATTCAACTTTTGCATTTGTCTGTACTTCAGTTGTGTAAGTTGAGCCAATTGCCCAATAAGCTCCTGAGGTTAATATTAGCCGTTGTCCATCTAATGCTAGTTTGTCATCTGAATCAAAATCTACACCATCCACATAACCATCAATATCCCGACGTGTTGATATTCTGCTAATTGCCGAAATTGTATTTATATTCCAGCCTTGACCCGCTATTCCTCCCATTTTTCCACTTGCATAGACCAGATTTATCGTTGGGCCTACATCTTGGATACTTGGAGGCAAAGCTATCGGTAAGGTGTAAATGGCTTGCCCACTGTTCGATATTTCTAATTTGCCTTGAGTATCATGATAACTATTCTGTGATAATGTTACAAGAGAAATAATTAGCATAATTAATAATAGTAATTTGTTTTTCATATATGATTAATTTCATTTAATACTACTATTTTTTTAAAATCTTTATAGATTTTTGGTTCCCACTTTTGTATATTAATAATACTATATAGGTGCTTTCAGGATAGTCTTCAAAAGAAATGACTTTATTGTTCGTTTTCTCTAAATTTTTATATGAATTTATTAATTGACCGGAATATGTATATACTTCAATATTGGATACAATATCATTATCTGTCAATTCCCATTTTAAATACAATTCATCTCTTACTGGGTTTGGATAATATGAAATAACATCTGTTTCTGAAAACTTCAATAGATCCTCATCTTCAATTTTCTCCATATCTTTTGGGTTATTCTTACTATTGTTTGAACTTCTTGATTGTGAGCATCCAAGACATAAGATTCGTTCTATTTGATTACCCGAATTGTCATATTGAAAAAGAACTCTGTTGGATTGAGCATTCATTGATATGTTATGTAATAAAAATAACAGTAGTAGTTTTTTCATTTCTAAATATTTTTATTGATATAATTGCTAATTAAATGGAGTAGATGTAACAGGCCAAAAGATCGCAATTTTTCGTTGCACTCTATATATAGTGGTTTTGGACTAGGAATAACTCTATTCTCAAGTAAGGATTGGTATTGGTCTTCATAATTATGCCAAAAAAAGGGTTGCTATCAAAGCTTCCGCTAAGCCTTAAAACACTTTGGTTATCCATTGTGCTACTCCATTGCTGACTGCCGAAGTATGAAACGCCATCAAATGAATTAGCTTTTTTCAACCAAACCGAAAATCGGTAGGTTTTAGTATTATTAATAGGATGATAGCTTGAATCCCAACCACCGTTGGCATCATTATTTACGTCAGGAACCGCTTTCCATAAAATGACCTTTTGACCAATATGGTTAAGATCTAGTTCTCTATAGTTTTCAGGATCCGTACCATTTACAGAAAAACCAGAAACACTTCCAGAACTAGCAGTCCATGAAGTGGTATTTAGTAGATTTTGAGAATAACCCATTGAATAATTAAAAATGTAGAGCAAAAAAAGGAGGCTAAGTTGTTTTATTAGTATCATAAAATCAGATTTTAAGTCCATTTTTTAAGGAGTCATTATACTTTTGTATTTAGTTTGGTAAGGAATTTATTTGGGAAGAGTCCAATATCAGACCTACTAACTTTAAGGATCCAGTTGTTGATATTAGAAAACTTAAAGGATCACTTAGTGCTAATAAAGATGGATAATCAGGATGGGAATTAAATTGAAAATCAAATTCATCCTTATCTAAATGTATTTGCTCCGCATCCAAGTAATTGAAAAGATTGTTTAGATTATCCATTTAACAGAAAATTATTTGATAAGAAACTGAACTCTTAAAAATAGGTTCACTCCAAATCTAAAAAGAACAATTCAAATAACTTTACGTCTCAGACGGAACTTATGTTAAAGTTTATATAGCTGATATTTACGCAATCCCTTGCTTTATTACTTCCTTAATAAGTCCTTTAATGTTCTTTACATTAAAGAATGTCCTCATTTTTACGACACGTTTTTGGATGGTACTTTTGCTAAACGATAAGGCAATAAAAGTTTGTTGGATTTCAGAGAGAAGTAAACCATTCTGGTAATTTTATATAAAAGCATTAGAGTCCTATGGAACTATATATAACTGATAAGAATACAGCTGTTTAAATTAATTTTAAGCTTGAAAACTTTTCGGTAAGCTGAAACAGGTATTGGTTTTAAATTGGCATATTAATTACAAAAGGAAAGGAGGGAAGCTCTTGAAAGATTGGAAAGATATTTCTGGTTTTGGGGCTACTATTCAGTTTGTATTGGTGATTTTATGATTTACCAGAAGAAGCGATAATAAAAGATTGTAGCGAATTTGCCATGCGCAAATTTGTAGCTTTTATGTTGTAAAGGTGGCAGAATGGTGATATTTTGCAAATTAATTTTAGTGAGGAATTAACTTAAAGCATATTCACCTTTTTGGATAATTTTTGAAAGAACAATTTGAAATGAAAGTATACAAGTATCGTGGAAGTGATGACGAAAAAATTTTCAAGAGAGATTTAAAATCACTATTTGATAATTTTTTTTGGGCATCCGACTTGTCAAATTTGAATGATCCTTTTGAAACAATTACCGACACTAAAAGAATTAAAAATCGTCTTAATTGGATTGCAAAAAAAATTGGAGTTAATACTGAAGCAGATTTTCAATTACTTGATGATAATACTGATGAGGTTTTATCTTTGGATCACGCAATGGGGATTTATTCACTTTCTAAAACCCCTGTTGATGAATTACTTTGGGCACATTATGCTAATTCGCATAAAGGATTCTGTATAGAATACGATCTAGATGTTTTACTGAGCACTGATAGGAAAAATATCCTACATTCTTTTCCAGTTAAATATTCTAAAAAACCACCAGGTTTTAGTTGGTGTGAGATTTTTAGAAACGAACCAAATAGTATGATTGAAAAATTCGCATTTTATAAATCAAAAAGATGGGAATATGAACAGGAACATCGAATAGTTTCCTCTATCGCCGGAAAAATCTCATATAATTGCAAAGCCTTGAAATCCATTTACTTCGGCTTGAGGATTGGAGAGACAGAGAAAAATGATATCATCAATTTGTTAAAAGAAAGAGGCATTGATTTCTATCAAATTCAGTTAGAAAAAAATAGTTATTCCCTTAAAGCTGTAAAACTTGAAGTCTAAATGAAGAGCGGTAAAGACTTAATCTGATTTATTTATCTCCGATTTATAAACTTATATACATTTAAATATCTCATAACTAACTATCAATTTCTTTTTAAAATATCTTTAAATTGATAAAAGAAGCGCTCAATTAGCCTTAAATCTTCTGTTACGATTTCTGCCATGCCAGGCATTTCATGCTTGAATTCTATCTTTCTATTATAGGAAGTAATTAGTTTTTCAGGAAGTTCTACATCTATTAAATATAATCCTTCTTGGTCTGGAATGAGTGAGATGTTTTTTACTTTTCCTTTTAAGACACCAAATTCAACATCAGGAAAATTCTCTAATCTGACATATACATTTTGACCAACTTTTATCTTTCCTGAATTTTGAGTGGGTGTTTTGAGTTTGGCTATAAAAAATGAATTTTTATCTGGAATGATTGTAAACACCAAATCACCTGCATTAACAGTTTGATTGACATTCCAATAGTTCAAAAATGAAACTGTACCATCTATTTTTGATTGTAGAACATATTGTTTCTCCCAATCTTTAATTGATTTTTTGAGTTGGTTAAAAGATTGGATAACATTTTTGAGTAAGACCATTTCTTCTTTGGCACGATTGATTTCTGTCCCTCTGGAGGTCATACTTGCATTACTAATCCCTTCCCTGATTTGTGAAATTGAGGATTCGAAACTTTTGAAATTGCGTTCCGCTTGTGCATATTCCAATTGCTTGTTTTCATATTCCTGTACCGAAATAACACCTTTGTCGAACAGTGTTTTATTCCGTTGTAAATCTTTTGTTTGAAAGATAAGTTCGGTTTGATTAATTTCCTTTTGCGATTTTAGACTTTGTAATCGTCTGTTCAATTCTGAAATGGAATATCGGTTGGCAATTGCTTCATTGGAAAAAGGTTGTAATTGTTTGTTAAGTTGGTACTGAATATAATTGTTTTCAAATAAGGCGTATTGTGACTCAATATCTCCCAAGAACAATAGCGGCAAACTATCCAAAGGAAAACTAAAGTTTTTACTGTTAACCTGAATGGTGTCGATTACGGACTTTAGCTTGAAGGCATCTTTATAATTTGCAGTATTTTCTATAATTGCCAAAGGCTGGCTTGCATTTACTTGCTCGTTGTTTTCCACAAGAATTGCGTCAAAAACCCCAGTTGCCATTGCAAATTCTTTTTGCGGTGGGATTTCAGTTGTAATGATTGCTTGAGCAAGTATTGTGTCTGGATATTTAATTAGCCAAGAAAGGAAAAGAATCATAGCGATAAAGAAAAATAATATAGTGTTTCCCCATCTGAAAATACTTTTCGGTGGTTCGGAAAGCACATCTCGTACCTCGTTACTGTAAATATTTAACTCGTCGTTTTCTTCCATGTTAATTTCCCAATTCCAATTGGTTTTTTACAAGCTCGTAATACTTACCTCGCTTAATCGTAAGTTCTTGATGATTACCTTGTTCGACAATCTCTCCATTTTCCAAAACAATAATATTATCGGCATTTTTTACTGTACTTAATCGATGCGCGACAATAATTGAAGTTCTATCCTTCAAAAAATTATCAAGATTTTCCATAATTACTTTTTCATTATTGGCGTCCAATGCGCTCGTGGCTTCATCGAAAAAAACAAAAGCAGGATTCTTATAAACCGATCTCGCTATCATAATACGTTGTTCTTGTCCACCACTTAATCGAATGCCAGAAGTACCTAATTCAGTATTGTATCTATTTGGTAATTTCTCAATAAATTCCTCTATATTGGAAATAAAGGAGGCATTTTTTAATCTTTCTCTATCAATGACTTCGTTCTGTTCCGATTCAGAAATATTTCCTGCAATAGTATCATTAAAAATAAAAGTATCCTGTAGAACTGCACCGCAATTCATTCGCCAAAAATCATTATTGATGTTCATTAAATCAGAATTACCAATTGATATTTTTCCATTGGTTGGCTCGTGAAATTTCAGTAACAATTTGATTAATGTGGTTTTACCACTACCACTTGCTCCAACTATGGCAGTTGTCTTCCCTTCTGGAATGGTACAGTTAATGTTTTTTAGAACAAATGGTGTTGACTTTCCACCGTAGCGATAAAATAGGTCTTTGATGATAATACTCTTTTCATTAGGCAATTCCTTTACTTTATGATCCGCCAAATCATCTTCATCTTCTTTGGAATGTACTTGCCAAAGCCGTTCTAAACTAATTTTTGCATCTTGCCATACCTGAATAAAACCAACAAAACTATTTAATGGTGTATTTAATTGCCCTACAATATATTGAATGGATAGCATCATACCCAAAGTAATATCGCCATTGACCACAGCGGTAGCAGATAAAAATGTGATAAAAATGTTTTTCAGTTCGTTAACAAATCCTGACCCAATACTTTGATATTGGGCTAATTTTAAGGAGCTTAAAGATGTTTTAAAAAGGCTGATCTGAACCTGCTCCCATTTCCAGCGATTCTTTCTTTGTGAATTATTGACTTTTATTTCCTTAACACCATTGATTATTTGAACTAAAGAAGTCTGGCTTTCAGAAAGCTCATCAAACCTTTTAAAATCGAGTTCTGCCCTTTTTTTAAGAAAAAAGAAGGTCCATCCTACATATAAAGTTGCACCAACAATAAATACAAAAAAAATGGTCATATCATAGAATGCCAAGACAAAGCTAAAAACAACAAAAAGTACGGTGGAATATAGCATGTTGAACGTGGAGGAAGATACAAAATTCTGAACCCTTACATGATCTTGGATTCTTTGAAGATGTTCTCCTGTGTTTCTTGTTTCAAAATAGGAAACTGGAAGCTTAAGCAGTTTATAGAGAAAATCGGAGATCATTTTTATCTGAAACCGACTTGTAATATGTATCAATAGCCACTCCCTAAAAATACTAATAAGTACCTGAGATACAAACAGTACCAGTTGCCCTAAGAGCACGAGGTAAATGAAAGGGATATTGTGAGTGTTGACACCGATGTCCACAACGGACTGCATTAAAAAAGGAAGAATGAACTGAATGGTGGTACCAACAATCAACCCAAGAAATAGTTGATAGACTAGTTTGCGATAAGGTCTTATGTAAGGAATTAAAAACGAAAAACCCTTCTTTTTAGAATTGTCCTCATCCAATTCATGAAACTTTGTATTGGGCTCCAATAAAAGGACAAAACCATTGCCATCCACGGTATTTGTCCAGGCTCCTAAAAACTCTTGATGTGAATACTCCAAAAGCCCTTGGGCTGGATCGGCAACATATATTTTTGACTTGGACGTTTTATAAACAACAACAAAATGTTTTTGGCGCCAAGGCACGATAAAAGGTGTGGGTGCTTCATTGATCAGACTTTCCAATGAAATTCGCATACCTAAAGTGCGCAACTCAATAATTTCGGCGGCATCGGCAATACCAGCCATGGTAACTCCTTGTTTTGTGATACCTGCACTTTCTCTTAAAAATTCTCTTGAAAAACTTTTGCCATAAAATTTGGCAACCATCCTTAAACAAGTGGGACCGCAATCACGATAATCCAATTGTCGGAAAAATGGAAATTTATTGTTTTTAAACATTT
Source organism: Gelidibacter sp. (assembly GCF_035577925.1). GTDB lineage: Bacteria > Bacteroidota > Bacteroidia > Flavobacteriales > Flavobacteriaceae > Gelidibacter. The sequence continues at coordinate 8,358 of NZ_DATJCY010000368.1, forward strand.
TAATTTCGAGATGATTTTAACAATTCCATGCGCATTGTTGCTAATTTCTCTTCGCCTAAAAATTGATTGTTAAAATATAAGCCATAAATGTTTTTTAAGGCTTTAAGATCTTCTAATGGATTAGAATTTAACAGAATAAAATTGGCGTCATTACCAACTTCAATAGTACCGTACTTTTCTTCAAAGAATGTTGCAAAATTGACCGTTGCCATTTTTAAAATGTCATAATTACTCAATTGTGCATTCTTAAGTAATTCCATTTCGCCAACCATGTCGAAACCTGATATCATATATTTTGAAGAACTATCGGGACTTAATAACATTGGTATTCCCAATTCATGTAACTTTTTTATCATATGATATTTTTCATCTAAATATTTCAGTTCATTTTCAACTTCTAATTGATAAGCGGTATTTCCCATCTTTTCTCTATACAATTTCGTTTTCTCAATCCAGTCATCAAGAGTAGCCTTTGGAATAAATTCCATGTCTGATAAACTTCGTAATTGATCATAAGTATATCGCCCTGAGCCCACGCTATACCAACTTAATGTTGGGCAGATATATATGTTTCTTTCCTTTATATGCTGCAATCTACTTTTGAGAATTTCTGGATTTCCAGTCAAACCACCTAAATGTTCAAATGAGGTGTAATTGGACTTAAAAATCAAACTGTCAGGAATATTGCTCGGGAAATGACCGGCAATCTGTAAATCATATTTTTTGTAAATAGTATCAAACTCCTCAAAGGTTGATTGATCGTTTATGCTCAATATTTTCATGAAATCAAAGCCCCTTTCTTTTGAAGTCTTAACATAATCTTCAATTTGAGATGCGGTAAAATCATATTGGCGACTTATTGGTGGTGGAG
>NZ_DATJCY010000369.1:0-1882 GCF_035577925.1 Gelidibacter sp.
AATAATAAGATGAGTAATTCAAATAACAGAAGGAGTTTTTTAAAACTGACCGGATTGGCCGGGCTTGGAATGGCTACTGGTGGATTGGTTAGTTGCGGCACGACGGCTAAAATTGTGGTACCACCCAATGGCGGTGTTTCAAGGTTTAATATGTCAGGTTATGCAGCACCTAAAATAGATACGGTAAAAATTGGTTTTATAGGATTAGGCATGCGTGGTCCTGGTGCAGTAAAACGGATGAGTTATATAGAAGGTGTTGAGATTAAAGCATTATGCGATTTAAGACCAAAGCAAGCGGAGAATGCTAAGAAATTATTGGAGGGCACATCGCATAATCCTAAGGTTTATAGCGGTAGTGAGGATGCCTGGAAAGACATGATCGATACTGAAGATTTGGATTTGATTTATATTGCAACGCCATGGGATCTGCATGTGCCAATGGCCGTTTATGCTATGAATGCTGGTAGACATGTGGGTGTTGAAGTGCCTGCTGCTAAGACTATCGATGAGTGTTGGGAATTGGTGGAAACTTCCGAAAAGACAAAGATGCATTGTATGATGCTCGAAAATTGTTGCTACGACTTTTTTGAATTGCTGACCTTAAATATGGCACGACAAGGATATTTTGGGGATATCATCCATGGTGAAGGTGCTTATATCCACGATTTGGTCGATCTTAATTTTAATAAAAACGCCTTTCAGGACATGTGGCGTTTAAAGGAAAATATTGGACGTGATGGCAATCTTTACGGTACGCATGGTTTAGGACCAATATGTCAAGTTATGAATGTGAACCGTGGTGACCAAATGGATTATTTAACCTCGCTTTCGAGTGGTGATTTTTCTATGGGGCCAAGAGCGAAAAGCTTAGCTATGGAAGATGATTTCTTCAAGCCATTTGAAAATGCCAATTATAGAGGTAATATGAATACCACAATGATCAAGACCAAGAATGGTAGAAGCATCATGATTCAACACGATGTGAGTTCGCCAAGACCTTACTCAAGAATCCATCTGATAAGTGGCACAGAAGCCATTGCCCGTAAATGGCCATCCCAACAAATCGGAAAAGGACATTCTTGGTTAAATGAAGCCGAATTTAAGTCGGTGGAAGAAAAATATACTCCAGAAATAGTCAAGAAAGTTGGCGATTTGGCCAAACAAGTTGGTGGGCACGGAGGTATGGATTTTATGATGGACTGGCGTTTGATTGATTGCCTTCGTAATGGTTTGCCATTAGATCAGGACGTATATGACGCTGCTCTATGGAGCGCCATCACACCGTTGAGCGAACAATCTGTTGGCAACCGTGCGGCATCCGTTGATGTTCCAGATTTTACGCGTGGCCATTGGAAAACCAATGCACCGGTGGACATTAGCTTGTCAGGTGGAGGTACGACCAATGTACTTTATGGAAAATAATTGCACACTCTATTTGTTGGGTTATTGATACTTTAGTATCATTTCATCGAATATATTAATAATAGCATCCTTCTTAAATTCACTTAATTTAAGAAGGATGCTTTTTTTGTTTTCTACTTTAAATGCATGATTGCTATAGTCTTTGAGACACAATTGTGGGGTTTTTAAATGTAATTTATACCGTTTCCATTTGAAGGAGTGTAAGTCTAATGGGTAAAACCTTTTTGTTTTTTTAAAGCCTATAATTTTCATAATTACTGATTTAAGTATAAAATACTGATTTACAACTCATTATATTTTAGTTTGTTTTTATAATAAGACTAAAGATAAAATTTGTTTTGTTTTTTTGTGAAGAAATAGCTTTCGTATCAAAATAAATACTACATTTGGTCGGATTTATGTGCACTTCATCGATTTTAATTTAATATTAAAATACTGTTGAATTTGTCCATTTACAAAA
>NZ_DATJCY010000370.1:0-8661 GCF_035577925.1 Gelidibacter sp.
TCAAAGTTAATAACTGCATCCAGTTCATTAATATCAAGACCTCTTGCGGCTACATCCGTAGCAACAAGGATATTGGCATTGCCGTGTTTGAATTTATTTAAAGCTGATTGTCTGTCGGCTTGGGTTTTGTCGCCATGAAAACTTTCTACCTTAAAACCGTTATTGATCAAGGTTTGTTCAAGTTTTTCAACGCCAAATTTTGTGCGTCTAAAAATCAATATATTGCCTTTAATCGTGTTGCGCAACAAGTGTAGGCATAGTTCGATTTTGTTTCGTTTAGGAACATAATATAAAACTTGGCTCACATTTTTAGCGACCGATGAAGTGGGCGTAACTTCAACACGTTCCGGTGATTTTAAAATAGAGTTGGCCAATTGTTCTACTTTAAAAGGCATCGTTGCCGAAAATAACAAAATCTGTTTCTTTTGTGGGCACAAGCGTTCAATTTTTGAAACTTCATCTATAAAGCCCATGTCCAACATTAAATCGGCTTCATCCAGAACCAGAATTTCTATAAAATCTAAATTGATTTCATCCTGCTTGTGCAAATCAAGTAAACGTCCTGGAGTAGCAATAATAATGTCAACTCCTTTTTTAAGAAGCTCAATTTGTGGTTCAATAGCAGTCCCACCAAAAATCACCATAGTTTTTAAATTGGTGTAAGTGCTATAGGTTTTGAAATTTTGTGCAATTTGGATTGCCAATTCACGTGTTGGACTCACAATCAACGCCCGTGTCTTTTTTCCATTTTTTGTAGCATCTTGTTTATCAAATAGAAGCTGTAAAATAGGAAGTGCAAACGCTGCAGTTTTACCGGTGCCAGTTTGAGCAGAGGCAATGACATCTTTTTTGGCCAATACCAACGGAATGGTTTGGGCTTGTATTAGCGTTGGGGTATCGTAACCAGATTCGGCTACTGCTTTTAAAATGGGTTTATTGAGTTGTAAGTCTTTAAATGACATTTATCAAAAATTTACTGCAAAGGTAACAGAAAATAAGATTTAAATTTAAAGAAGATCCTACAGTTTCAATCCAATGCATTTTTAGTCACAAACACGCGCCAGCCAATAATGGCCAATTGTAGTTTTGTTGCTTTTGAAAGGTCGAGCTGTTTTTTTGAATAACTGGGAAGTACTATTTTGTTGATTTTGGCTAAAAATTTAAAAAGACTTTTTTTCATGAAGACCTGTTTTTCAAATGAGTTGGTTGGCATATAGAATTGAATAAAGATAGAAATTAAATCTCTGATTTGTAGTATCAACTTTTCATCTTGTGTTATGCTTTAAGCTTGAAGGGTATTATTATAAATCTTGTTGTATAGTTATCTTTTTTTGATAAAGTTATGGATTGGTCATATAGTCGTTTTAAAACGGTTAAACACATTAATAATGAATTAGTTGTGTATCTTTAGTTTAAAACTGGCCTTATGAGATATCTTATTTTTATTTTTCTGCTTATTGGTTCATCAAATTTGATGTTTAGTCAGGTAGTTATTAACGAACTTGATTGTGACACACCAAGTATTGATGACAAGGAATTTGTAGAGCTTTTGTCCGAAAGCCCACATTTTTCTCTGGATGGTTATGTCCTCGTATTCTTCAACGGATCGAGTACAGGAGGTAATAGAAGTTATATGGCATTGGATTTAACTGGGTATGAAACCGATATTAATGGCGTGTTCCTCATTGGAAGTAATGCTGTGGTTCCCACGCCTCAATATCTGATTCCGGAATCGGTCATTCAAAATGGCGAAGATGCCGTAGCTCTTTATAAAGCTGATGTTCTGGATTTTCCTGATAAAACCTTGGCCTATGTTGACGACACTTTAGTTGACGTATTAATTTATGGAACCAATGATCCTGATGCAAACGGCTTATTAGATATTTTTAGGGATTTTAACCCTGATATAGAACAAATTAATGAAGGCCGTGATAATAATACAAGTTCCATTCAGCGTTTTGTTGATGATGATGGCTTAGTGTATTATATTTCTACAATGCCCACGCCAAGACAACGCAATGACGGCTCAGGCATAATGCTCAATGGCATTTTTATAGCTATTGCAAAAACGCAATATAGCGAAGGCGATGTTTTTGATATTGCTTTTACTACCGAACAGCCCATTATGGAAGACTTGACGTTTGAGCTGAGTCTGGATAATTATGGTTTTAATACCTCTGATTTTACTGGAAATACGACATTGACAATTCCTGAGGGTAATCAAACAATAACAACAACCATCACGATTATTGACGACGATTTTGATGAAGGTGATGAAATCATGAAAGTTACTATTTCGGGATATCCGTCAACATTTTTGGTTTTGAACAATCATCAGTATATTAGGGTTATAGATGACGATTTTAAGGTGGCTGAATTTGGTACGCCCATAAATCCTACTTATACAGTTGTGAAAAGCACGCAACCAAATGGATATTATGATAGTTTAGATGGATTGGCCGATACGGAATTGCGACAGGCACTTCAAAATATTATTGCCGAAGAAGGTGTGGTAAGAGCACAAACTTATGCTGATATAGTTGAGATTTTAAAAGAAGCTGATCAAAATCCCGAACACAGCAATGAGGTTTGGTTGGTGTATTTGGAAGAAGGCCGATCAAAATTAGATTACCAATACGGAAGCGAAAATTTAGGAACTTGGAATAGGGAGCATACTTTTCCTGTAAGTAGGGCTGGTTATTATCCTATCAATTTAGATAGGGATTTTGATGGAAAGGACGTTTTTTGGAATACCAATGCCGATTCGTTGCGTCATGGACATAATGATGCACATGCATTGCGCGTCGTCGATTCGCGAGAAAATAGCAGACGTAACAATTTGCATTATGGCCAATATAAAGGGCCGACAGGAACTTTGGGTAAATTTAGGGGTGATGTGGCACGGGGCGTTTTCTATTTGGCCGTCCGTTATAATGGACTTGAGATTGTAAATGGATTTCCTGAGGGCGTAAAAGGTCAACTTGGAGATTTGGAGACCTTGCTGGAATGGCATCGCAATGATCCGCCGGATGATTTTGAAATGAATCGCAATAATATCATTTATACATGGCAAATTAACAGAAATCCGTTTATTGATGAGCCCGAATTAATAGAATATATCTGGGGAAATAAAGTTGGTCAAGTTTGGAATAAAAGCTTGGGATTAGAGGCTGCCAATGATGTGCAACTTAAGATTTATCCAAATCCCGTACAGGATCGTGTTTTTGTTTCCGGAATTAAAAATGAAACTCAAATGGCACTCTTTACCATTGATGGACGTCAGGTGTTTAAAACCAAATTAAATGTGGATGACCAGTTTAATTTGGTTTCTGATTTTGGGCTTTCCGCTGGTCTTTATATTATGCGTTTGCAATTTGATGGACACACCTTGTTTAAAAAAATAGCGATAGAATGAATTACAAGTTTCAGTGACTGCCAATAATATAAAAGTTGCGATTACATAAGTTTTTTTTCATTCATGTCCACAAAGTCATGAATTGTTTAGCTACTTATCTAGTTATAGTTTTTCAATATTGCTCACGATAAAATTTGAAAAAGCGTCAACCTAAGAATAAAAAAGAAGTAAGGGGATCCCCTTACTTCTTTTTTATAATCTTTATATAATTGTACAAAGTTATTCTATAGCAATCCTTTGTATAGGTTTTTTGTAACAATTTCAAAGGATCGCAGAAAACTCGGATAATATATTAAAACTCCAAGACCTTTACTTCGGTACGTCTATTTTGTTGGTGTTCTTCATTAGAACAAGCAACTCCATTTGAGCAACGGTTGACCAACTGGGTTTCGCCATAGCCTTGTGCCGTTAGCCTTTCTCTTGAAACGCCCCTGCTCACAATAAAATCCACGGCAGATTGTGCTCTTTTCTGTGATAAAACCATATTGTACGCATCGCTGCCACGGCTGTCGGTGTGTGACGACAGTTCTATCTTCAAGGTTGGGTTGTCGTGCATAATTCGTACCAATTCGTGAAGGATAACCTGGGCGTCGCTCCTGATGTTGTATTTGTCAAAATCATAATAAATATCTTGGAGGACAATCTTACTGCCAATTTCAAACAGTGGTTTCAAATGCAAGCTTACCCTTATGGTATCGTTGGAAATGCCTTTAGTATTGACGGTAAGCGAATCGGAATAGAATTTCTGTTTTTGTCCCAATAGTTTGTATTCGGTATCAGGTTCCACTTTAAAAATGAAAAACCCGTTGCTTTCACTGACTTTTTGGGTCAGAATTTCGTTTTGCCCGTTATTATAGAGACTTACTTTTACGTCGGGCAACACTTTATTAGTGCCGTTACCTTCGTAAGTAGTGCCTTCCAGCATGATGACCATTTTGGGTTGTTGGTAATTGAATGAATAAATATCATCACCGCCCTTGCCCTTGTTTCTGTTTGATGAAAGAAACCCTTTGATAAGATCCCCCTGCTTTTCGGTAATCACATAAGCAAAATCATCGCCACCACTATTTACGGGATATTGTAGGTTTTCGGGTTTGTTCCAAACATTTTTGCTGCCTTCGGCCTTAAAAAGATCCAGACCACCCATGCCCACAAAACTATTGCTTGAAAAATATAATGTGCCATCATCTGCAATGCTTGGAAACATTTCGTCCTTAGGACCGTTTATGGTCGTTCCGGCATTGATTGCGGGTCCCCAAGTGCCATCAGCTTGTTTTATGGAAAACCAGATATCTGTTCCGCCAATACTTCCGTCCATATCAGATACAAAGTATAGGGTTTGCTCATCGGGACTCAAAGCGGCATGGCCCACGGAATGGTGTTTGATATTATTGTGTACAAAAGGTTCGTGTTTCCAAGTATCGCCTTCCTTGGTGTAAATGTACAGTTCCAATTTATTGGTCGTGTACCTAGTTTTTCCGTTTTTGACCTTTTCGCCTTTTTTTCCGGAATAGGTACGGGTCACATAAAACACATCGCCGGCCTTGTTGCTAGTTATGGGCCCCACATGAAACTTGCTGTCTTTGTTGAATGGAATATTTTGTTCCTCAGCTTTGCTCAATCCCGTTCCATTAATATTGGCCTTAAAAACCTGCAAAAAAGTATTTCCGGTCCAGCTTAGATGGGGCAATTTGCTCGATTCAGAGTCTTCACCAATATAGTAGATATCATCGGCTAAAGGGTAAGTGCCAAATTCGGACATTGGAGTATTAATGCCTTCTTCGTTCTTTATCTTGTAGTCCAATGGGTTGGCCATCCATTTTATGGCGGCATCACAACCAGCTATTTCAATGGCCACTTCATTATGTTTTCCAGTGGTTTCGGCATATCTTTTCAAGGTACTTTTGGCTTCGGCATAACGACTGGTCTGCTTTAGAGTCGATGCGTAAAGTAGCAGATTTTCTGTGGGGCTATCGGAATGTTCGACCACACGTGAATACCAATTGGAGGCCAATTCATACTGATTAATTTGGTTATAGCAATAGGCCAAGTTCTCCATATCTTCTAATTTTGGTTCCTTGACATCTGTGAGTTTTTGGTACAAAAGAATGGCTTTCCCGTATTGATAGCTATTTAAATAAGCTGTTGCCTTTTGTCTATTACTGAGCTGTTCCTGTGATTGAACGGTCACAAAGCACATTAAGCCCAATAAGACCGTTGTATATATTTTCTTCATTTTAATCATTTTAGAATCTAGTGGAAAAAGTTTTAGAAGAACCTTGGGCTTAACACGCGCTTATTGCTTAGCGGAAAGGTGTAGCCCAGCGTAAGTTCATGCGAACCATTTTCTGTGTTGCTTAGGGTATTCAACATGTAGTCATAAGAGTAGCCGATGCGGAACCTATCCGTAACATAAAACTGCACAATACCAGAAATGGCATTGGTTGCTTCCAAACTGTTAGGACTGTATCCCTTGTAGTCTTTGTCCCATAATGAAACGCCCGTTCTATAGCTAGCTCCAAACCAGAACCGTTCGTTGTAGATCAACATGGCATTAAGGTCTAAACTGGTAGGGCCTTTAAAGTCTTCTTTCACCAAGATGCTCGGTCTTAATTTAAACGTCGGACCCAGGTCAAAAATAGCCCCTGTAATAAAATACATGTGGCCGCGTTGGGTGGTGTTATAATACGTGTCGTCCGTACCAAAAATATGGTTTTCGGTGTCTCCCAGTACATTTATCACCGAGACACCGGCATACCATCTCGGGCTGTAATAATACATCCCAAGCCTCATGTTCCATTTCCAAACATTTTCCTTGCCATCGAAAAGGCTGCCGTCGCCGGGATTGACAGGTGAGAACATGGAGCCATCAAGGCCATAGCTTCCTATTCCGGCACCGATACCAAAACTTAAGCGTCGGGTGTCCTCGTCATTCAACCTCAAACGATAGGCATAGTTTAGATATGCTGTTGTAGCCGTTTGTGGTCCCAGTTTATCGGACGTGATTTGAAGGCCTCCCGCCATATTTCGTGAATAGGGCGATAGGATTCCGTCGATGGATACCTGGCCGGTTTTGGGAGCGCCGTCAAGACCCGCCCACTGATTGCGCAAAGCCATTTGGGCAAACCATTCTTCTTTATAACCGGCGTAAGCAGGGTTTACACTTAAGGTGTTGAACATGTATTGTGTAAACTGAATCTCTTGCTGAGCTTTAACCTCCGGTGCCTTAAAAAGCACCAAAAGGATTAGCAGATAATATACTTTTCTCATTCGTTTATGAACTTCTTTATTAATAATCATACTTTCGAATTATTCTTTTATGTAAACCCATCCTTCGTAATTGTGTACTTGGCCTTGGTTGTCGGTCAATTTTATCACGTAAAAATAAGTGCCTTTGTTTAGACCTTCGCCTGAAAAACCACGCATATTGGTGTATTGGTCATTGCGGTACACCTGGTTACCCCATCTGTTATAGATCAATACCTGGGCATTTCTATAGTTTTCGAGGCCTACAATTTCAAAAGTGTCATTTATGCCATCATCATTAGGCGTTATCACGTTAGGGATAAACAGTTTGTTTGTAGTAATAGTAATGTTTACCGTGGCTACATTGGTCCATTGGCCGTTACTGTCCTTCACTTTATAAGTAAAAATGTCTTCACCTACATAATTAGGGTCGGGCGTATAGATTACCTTACCGTCAGCAGTGATTTCTACGGTGCCATGTTCTGGCTGATCGATGATTTCAATTGAGTCCATAATGAAATCTGCTCCATGGGCTATATCGTTATCCAAAATAGGAATGGTAACAGGGATGCTCACGTTTGTGGTGGCATTGTCATCAATTGCTTCTGGTTGAATGACGTTTAAGTCGGTTTCAGTAGGAGTGTCATTATCTTTGTCTGTTCCCGATGTGTCTTCTACAGGATTACCATCTGGGTCTTCACCAGTGGCAATAGCTGAATTGATGACATGGCCCAGATCCAGATCGTCCTGAGTGACGCTATAATCTACAATAAATGTAGTGTTATCGGTTTCGCCGGGAGCCAAACTGGCGATACTGCCACTTAAGGCACCACCCAATATGGGGTCATTGACAGTGATGTTGGTAACGGTTACGTTTCCGGTATTAATTACGGTAAATGTATAGGTTATGGTACGTGTTTCGCTAGCGTACACTCCTGTTTTTATTAGGGCAATGCTCGGCGATGCGTTTTCAACGGGGACCTTGACCGTATTCGATGGCTGTTCTATTGAGTCTCCACCAGGTAATGTTCCCGTCACCTTGGCTGTATTAGTGATATTTCCGCCGGCATCGATGTCTACTTGGGTTACCGTGTAAGTGGCGGTATAGATTGCAGATTCGCCCGGTATTAAGGTACCATTCGCACTGCCTTCTGTGGAGCTTCCCACTGTGTATGCAATTGCCGAAAGCCCGACCATGGCATCGCTTACCACTACATTGGTAAATGTTACGTTGCTGTTGTTGGCCACCACAAAGGTATAGGTGATCACGTCGCCTTCAGCAACGGTAGCTGGAGCAATTACGTCGGCACTCTTTACGATGGATAGGTTTGGAGATTCTACCCCAACGGTGACATTGACCTCGTTAGAAGACTTTTCTATTGAGTCCCCCTTAGGAGAGGTTCCCGTTACATTAGCCGTATTGATGATGTTTTTACCAGCATCGATATCCGCTTGGGTCACCGTGTAAGTGGCGGTGTAAGTTGCAGATTCGCCGCGTAGCAAGGTGCCTTGGACACTGCCCTTGGTGGAACTGCCCGCGGTATATTGGACTGCAGAAAGTCCGACCATGGCATCGCTTACCACTATATCGGTTATGGTCATGTTGCCATCGTTGGTTACCAAAAAGGTATAGATGATCACATCACTTTCAGCAGCAACACTTGTAACGTTGGCGCTCTTTATGATTGCCAGGCTTGGTGATGCTATTTCAACGGGGATTTTTATTGTATTCGATGGCAGTTCAATCGGGTCTCCCACAGGTGGCGTACCAGTTAGTCGGGCTGTATTGGTAATAGAGCCTGTTGAGGCATCTGCTGCGGTCACCGTGTAAGTGGCCGTATAAGTAGCAGATTCTCCCGGTGACAGCGTACCTTCCAATGTGTCCGGGTCTGTTGAATTGACGTAAGTTATGGCCGAAAGCCCTGGTAAGGTATCCGAGATAACTACATTGGTCAATTCAACATTGCCCGTATTTGTTGCCAAAAATGTATAGGTAATCA
>NZ_DATJCY010000371.1:0-8509 GCF_035577925.1 Gelidibacter sp.
TCACGGAATTTATTTATGTACGCAATAAAATTAAGGATGGCAGTTATTTGTTAAATCTACAAATTGCGTCTTTTGAAAATGATGCTACGCCAAGTAAACCGGTGTTGTATGAGGTTCATGGAGTTGTTTTTTAGACACTAATTACACGAATAGTGTGGATGCTTTTTCTGCGGCTCAGCAACTTTGCGTGAGTTATTTCACGGAGCTGCGCTGAGGTTTCACGGAGGTTCACGTAGAATTTTTAGACACGAATTGCACTGATTTCACGAATGGTGTGGATGTTTATTCTGCGGCTCAGCGACTTTGCGTGAGTTGTTTCACGCAGCAGCGCAGAGGTCCACGGAGAGTTTTTTAGACACTAATTACATGAGTTTTTTTGGCCATGTTCGATTTGAAAATGCTGTTCCCAATGCGTTAAAAGTAAAGAGCCAACTGCCTAAAGTCAGAGAAAATTAAATAAAAAAGGGAATGAAGAACAAAAAAGTGTGTTTATGGTTTATAAAATCAATGTTTCCTTATTTTGAATGTAAGAAATACCTTCTTTTTTTACTAAACTATAATTTCATAACAGGTTCGTATTTTTTATTAAATACGAACCTTTCATTTACAATGAATTTATAAGAGTTTTTTATTTGAAATAGCGTCTTAAAATCCAAGCCATTTTTTCGTGGTCTTCCATAAGTCCGGTCAAGAAATCGGCGGTGCCTTGGTCTTTCAGCGTTTCTCCAACTTCATCCACATCTTTTCGCAGACTTTGGATAATTATTTCGTGGTCTTGCAGCAGCTCTTTAACCATCTCCATATTATCCGTTGGGTTTTTTCCTGGATTTTCTTTAAGAGATGAAAGGTCCGCAAATTCAGAGCTAGTTCCTATAGCTATTCCCCCCAGCTGGCTCACTCTTTCTGCAATTTCATCAATAGCTTCCTGCACTTGGACGTATTGGTTTTCAAAAACTTTATGAAGTTCCATGAAGTTGTCGCCCTTTAGGTTCCAATGATATTTACGAAGCTTGAAATATAAAATATGTGAATCAGCCAAACAGTTGTTTAGCAGTATGCAAATTGCTTTCAAGTTTTTGTCGGTAATTCCAATGTTTGGTTTCATAATTATTATATTTAAGATTAATTAAACAGAAATATGGAATATTTCTATTGATGGTATAAATGTAGATTTAGTTTATAATTAAGATTGACGGTATCAAGTTAAGATTTGTCTCTTTTGTAGATCTGTAATGGCGAATAAGTTTATTTTTTTCGTGCTTAAGCTTTGGAGTTTGATGTCTCAAAGACGGGTGTTTTCTTTTTTAAAAATTCCTATTTGCAAATGATATCACGTCCAGTAAACCTATATTGCATAAACTTTGGAATGCTATGAAATTAACTTTAAAATTGGAAGAATTGGCAATGTTTGGGTTGGGTATTTTTGCATTTAATCAACTTGATTTTGCATGGTGGTGGTTTTTAGTCCTTATTCTAACGCCTGATATTGGAATGATCGGATACCTTATCAATTCAAAAATTGGCGCGCTCATCTATAATATTTTCCATCATAAAGGTTTGGCTATTTTGATTTATTTTTTGGGTATTTACCTCGCTAATGATGTTGTACGGCTTATTGGAATTATTCTGTTTTCGCATGCTGCTTTCGATCGGTTTTTTGGTTATGGACTCAAATATATCAGTTCATTTAATGATACCCATTTAGGACCATTGAAGAAATGAATCAAGATGATTAAGAGACAATAAAGTGAATCAGAACTCAATGAGGTTGATTGTTTTTAGTTTTTCATGCGATGGTATTTTTGTTTAAATTAAAACTTGTTTTTTATGAACATAGAGCAAATTTGCGAGTATTGCATTTCGAAAAAAGGCGTTACGGAAGATTTTCCTTTTGATGCCGATACGCTCGTTTTTAAGGTTTCAGGAAAAATGTTTGCGTTAATAAGTTTGGATAAGTGGGAAGCTGGTCAAAAAGCGATTAACCTAAAATGCGATCCAGATTATGCCGAAGAGTTGCGCGCCGAATATACCGCCATTTATCCCGGTTACCACATGAGCAAAAAACATTGGAATACAGTGGATTTGACTTTGGATGAAATTTCTCCTAAATTCCTCACTGAGCTTATTGATCATTCCTACGAGATGGTGGTTAAAGGCATGCCCAAAAAGATGCGGGATGCTCTCCAATAAAAATGTTATCTTCGCAAAAATAAAAAATAAACAATCTACCCTTAACCATACGTTAGGTTCGGGCAGGTTAAAATGTTAATCAACAATCATTATGAGCGTACTTCAAATGCTTCAAGACCGAAGCAACAGCACCTGCGAACTCTGTGGTTCCAAAGAAAATTTGTCACAATATACCATTCCGCCATCGTTAAATGAAAATGTGGCCAATGATGTTTTGGTTTGTAAAACCTGTTTGGATCAAATTGAAGGAAACGTTGAGATGGATACCAACCATTGGCGTTGCTTGAACGACAGCATGTGGAGTGAGCATGTAGCCGTCCAAATTATGGCTTGGCGAATGCTACAAAGACTCCGTGGTGAAGGCTGGCCAAAAGATTTATTGGACATGATGTATCTGGATGACGACGCATTGGCATTGGCAAGAGCAACTGGTGAGCATGAAGATGAAGCTAATAAAATCATCCACCGTGATGTAAATGGCGTTGTTTTGGAAGCCGGTGATTCCGTCGTTTTGATAAAAGATTTAAAGGTAAAAGGTTCCAGTATGGTGGCCAAGCAAGGCACAGCCGTTAGGAATATTCGTTTAGATCATGAAAACGCTGAGTTTATTGAAGGACGTGTTGATGGTCAGCAGATTGTGATTATTACGAAATACGTGAAAAAATCTTAAGCTTTTAAGTATAAATGATTCTCGAAGATTCTCGAAGATTTATTACTAATTCTCCGCGAATCTCCGTGGAATTACGTCAACGGACAATTTCAAACCAATACCTTACTCATTCTTATCTTTTCTCTTAAAAATCCCAAATCCAAAAGGCAGCATTAGAAAAAGAAAGAAGAATTTTCCCGTAATCACGCCGTAAATAGTGATTGCGGCTGCAATGGTCAATAAAATCCACACGTATTTTGTTTGCATTTTAAATTGTTTACTTCAATTAGATTCCTCTATTTAAAACCTATTCAAAAATACATTTTATTATTTTTTCATGAAATACAATGCTATCTAATAAGATGATAAGGATAATAGTTGTGTTATTGCCGATTTGATTAAATTTGCCTTATAGCATAATATTAGATTCCAAAAACACAAAGAAATAAACTCAATATCAGCCATGAAAGTATTTGCAAAACATTTAATTATTCCGATACTTTTTCTATTTGTCATATTAGAAAGCCGTTCTCAAAATGCTTCTGAAAGTCTGGACAATGTGATCAAAAAATATGAACAACATCGAGGATATGATGGAAAAGAATATCCGTTGGGATTGTTCACCAAGGATTATTATAAAGCTGAAGCAGAATTCGCCAAAAGTATATTGACAGAACTTAATAAAGTAGATGTTAAAAACCTTTCGGAAACAGAGCAGATTTCTGTAGAGTTATTGGCATTTGTATTGAAAGATAAAATTGATTTTTATGCGTTTGAGCGGTATTTGAATCCGCTATTATCCGATACAGGATTTCACAGCAATCTCACGTATCAAGTGCGGCCGTTGACCAATTATAGCCAAGTAAAAAGCTATTTGCAACGGTTGAATGCCATTCCGGAATTTGTAAATCAGAATCTCGAGAATTTAAGAGAAGGTTTAAAGAAAGGTGTTTCTCAGCCCATAGTTATATTTGATGGTTACGAATCTACTTATAATGATCATATTGTTGCCAATTTTGAGGACAGTTTTTATTATTCGCCCTTTAAAAATTTGCCAAACGATTTGGCCGTTGCTCAGAAAGACTCGGTGTTGTTGGCTGCAAAAAAAGTAATCGAAACCAAGGTTACTCCAGAATTTAAACGCATCAAAACCTTTTTTGAAAAAGAATATTTTCCAAAAACCCGAACCACTTTAGGTGTTTCGGAAACGCCAAATGGAAAGGCGTTTTATCAAAACCGAATTGATTTTTACACTACAAGTACCCAATATACCGCTGATGACATTCATCAAATTGGTTTAAGTGAAGTGGCGCGTATTAAAGCCGAAATGGAACAAATTATCAAAGATTTGAAGTTTGAAGGCAGTTTTGCCGATTTCTTCCATTTTTTAAGAACGGATAAGCAATTTTACGCCGAAACTCCAGAGCAATTATTGATGATTGCGCGCGATATGGCCAAACGTGCCGATGCACAACTGCCAAGATATTTTAAAACATTGCCGCGCAAACCCTATGGCGTAGCACCGGTGCCTGATGCCATTGCACCAAAATATACAACAGGCCGTTATATAGGGACTTCTAAGGAAAGTACAGATCCTGGCTATTACTGGGTCAATACCTACGATTTGCCAAGCAGGACGTTGTACACTTTGCCGGCACTGACGGTTCATGAGGCCGTTCCTGGGCATCATTTGCAAGGCAGCTTAAACAATGAACTGGGCGATGACATCCCAAGATTTCGTAAAAATTTATACCTGTCGGCTTATGGTGAAGGCTGGGGATTGTACAGTGAATTTCTCGCCGATGAAATGGGCATGTACACCACACCTTATGAGCAATTTGGCAAATTGACCTACGAAATGTGGCGTGCTTGCCGCTTGGTAGTCGATACCGGAATTCACGCTAAAGGCTGGACGCGCGAGCAAGTTGTTGATTATATGGCTTCCAATACCGCTCTGTCCATGCATGAGATCAATACCGAAACCGATCGGTATATTTCTTGGCCAGGACAGGCATTGTCCTATAAAATGGGTGAAATTAAAATTAGGGAATTACGTCAAAAAGCAGAAAAAGAATTAGGATCTAAATTTAATATCCGGGATTTCCATGAAGTCATTTTGGAGCAAGGTACGGTGACCTTAGCCATCTTAGAAAAAAGGGTGAATACTTATATTGAAAAGCAGAAAAAAACCGTAAATTAAGTTTTAAAGCTATCTTATTGTAAATCAGTTAGTTTGTAAAGAATCCTTAATTTCCACTCATTGTTATGCTCTAAACTTAAAATAAACCAACTTGGGGTATTTACGATTATATCCCGATCTATAATTTTTTAACTATGGGTTTAAACGATTGATTTTCATCGATTAAAATTGACCTATAGATTCGGTAATCTTATCAAAATACCGTTTGTCGAAAATTTTATTGAAATTTGATTAAATTTCTAAAATTTACAGTGTCCCCCGATTAGTAGCGCAGAAAATAATTTATTAATTAACCAAATTTACGCTATCATGAATTTAGAAATTACAAATCAAAACAATGTCTTTCAAGTAGCTGGAACGCTCAACAAGTTTAATGTTCATCAGTTTAAAAATGAGTTTTTGAACATTTTTGAAAAACAAAACTCACTCATCATAAGTATCGAAAATGTTACGAGTATTGATCGTAGTGGTGTAAATGCTTTAGCGCAATTGCATAATGAAGCCCTTAGCAAACATAAAAAATTATCTATTATAGGTATGGGCTCCGACGATCTTTATGAGCATTTCAAATCGGAGGAACCTGCCGCCTGAATTGCAAGGTCCAACTTCCATTTTTCGATTATAAATATATTCAAGAACAAGTATAAACGAACTTCTGGGATGCTTAACAACCATTTCAAGATGATTCTGTCAAAAGAGGGAATTAGAGGGGTTTTCGATTTGTGAAATCATATATCTATGAAGGTTGAGTGTTGAATACCCAACTTTAAAGGTTATATTTCCTTGTGTTTTAATCTGATGTCTTTATCTTGGATTTGACTTTTTAGAAAAATGTTTCTATAGATTGTTTTTTAATATGGCATTGTTTTTTAAAGCGCATTCTTTTGGTGCTTATAAAATGCGTCGGCCTGCAATAGCATGAGTTCTCTTGCTTTTTTACGTTTGTATTGATAGAGTTCGTCTTCTTCGGCAATGTCGTTGTAAACTTTGTTATTGATGGCTATATCTGTTTTGAGCAATACGTTACGCTCGTTTACTTTCTGTTCGACCCAAACTTTAACCGCTGTTTCTGCATCTTCCAATTTAAAATCATAGGTTCCTTTAGGTGACACTAATTTGGCAAAAATAGGCGAGGTTTCAATAGCTAAAAACAATAGAAATATAAAAAGTGAAGGCAGCCATGGCAAGCTATCCAGTGCAGTAATACGTGCCATTAAGCCATCAAAACCGTCAATAATAGGTTGTGAATTGGCTATTTTATCCGAGTAATCCTTTTGTAATTCAAGAATCTGGTTTTCAATAGCTGTGATTTTTTCTTGATTGTAGGTTTTTAATAGTTGTAAATCAGCTAGTGCCGCATCATGTTTATCGCGTTTTTCCTTATAAACGGGGCCTTTTCCCAAACGTTGCGTGCCGGAGGTGCCTTCTGCTTCTGTAATATAAGTGTTGTATAAAGCGTTGACTTCCGCTTCTTTGGCACTGATTTGTGCCTGTAAAGCGATGATGTCATTTTCTAAGGCTGTGACCGTTGGTGTGAATTGTTGTGCAATTTGATCTTTGTTTGCCAGTGTCAAATCATTTTTTTGCTGCAAAAGAACTTGATTGATTTCCTTTTCAAAAATTTTAAGTTCTAAAGGTTTTGATATAACGATGGCAATGATGACGGCCAAGATGATTCGTGGTGTGGCTTGGATTAATTCGTCTATAAAGTGATTTCGTTTTTTAATGGTAGAGACTATAAATCGGTCTAAATTAAAAATGAGCAATCCCCAAATCAGACCAAAACCAATGGCGATAAAAGCATTGTCAAAAACAGTGAAAAGAGCATAGCTTGCGGCAATAGTTGCCATAACCGCCGTAAAGAAAACGGTGGCACCAATGCCGGCATATTTGTTTTGTTCGCCGTTGGAACATTGATCCAAAATATCGGTATCTGAACCAGAGCAAAGGATGAAGATTTTTTTTAACATAGCGTGATTTTATTTTTTGATTGATTGGCTATTAGAACGTTAATGTGTTTAATTTGTTACAATTTTTTGAAATATAAAAGACCTCAAAGATTTTTATGTCTTTAAGGTCTGATACATTCTTAGCGTCTTAAGAATCTTGATTTATGAACGATGCAATAAATTCCTACGAAGGAATTGAAAGCATGGTTGCAAGGAAATTTATTTTTTAGACGTTTTTGGTTTAGTTGCTGGCGGTGGTGGCGGTGGTACTATACCGTCATTTTCAGGGATAACGATGATGTCTACAACCTCTCCTTTATCATTGGTATGTTTGTAAGTGTAGGATTCTCTTTGAATCTTATATTCTTCCATAGCTTTTTCATAAGCTTTCTTTTGTTTATCAGAAGCGTTTGCTGGCGGTGGCGGAGGAGGTGGAGATATGGTTTTGTTAACCAATGTCGCGTTCATAGCGCCGTCTTTTGATGGTGGTGGTGGCGGTGGAAAATTAGGCATTGGTTCAGCACTTGCCTTTTGCTCGGTGGTCATTTTATCATAAAGCTCTCTTATCCGTCTCATGTCTTTCATTCTAATGACCATCTTTTCTTGAGATTGGGAATTGTAATGTATGGCTAATTTGTTGTATTCAGCAATTTCTTTAAGTGTGGCTTTTTTTTGTGATTGTAGATTTATGTCGCTGTTTTTTAATATGTTGAATGTTTTAATTTCATCTGCAGTAAAATCTTTGTAGATCCTATCAATTTGTGATTTCTGAATTAATAATTCTGCATCGTCTGCTTTATTAATATTTGATTTTTTTGTGGCTTCTAAATAGGCTTTTAATTTTTGGTTATATTCATTAACCTTTGATTTAATAAAAGTTTCTTCAAAATCTTTTTGTGTATAAAGGTGATATTGATATGGTTGTGGGTATTGAGAACTTCTCGCATTCTTATGTACCGTGCTTCCAGTATAGTGATAAATATCTTGAACGGAATAATTATTTAGTTCAGAATTTTTGGTATGTTTCCCGTCTATCCAAACAGCAAATTCTTCGGCGTTTTTCCAGGACTCAAATTCCTTGTTTGTTGGTTTTTTTGCAACCGTATTAGAAAGATCAACGTTTTGAATTTCGGGATATTTTTCGACTTGACTTTTTTGTTTCGATGACATTAGATCATAAATGGCAACAATTCGCTGGTGTTCATTCAAATTTATGATAGGATGTTTTGCATCGAGTTTGGAAATATAATTTTTATATTCGTTCATCATGCTTGGAGAAGCGCTATCTGCCGATTGAACGTTGGTTATTGGATTTAGGTCTTTGATGATTTGTTTCCTTCCGCTAAATCCATAAAGTGTCAGTGCTATCAATGGCAGGAGCAAAAAGCTGAGCAGCCAAGTTTTCTGTTTTGAGGTGTGTGCTTTCATAACTGTAAATCGTTTTTTGATTGATGAATAATTGATGGCATTTGCCAATTTTGGTTCGGTAACATTGGATGAGAATGTCAATAATAATTGTTG